>CACWOL010000013.1 GCA_902762495.1 uncultured bacterium
GTCACGCGATTCTGCAACTTTTTCCTTTTCCTCCGACGAGCTGAGGGGCCCATTCTCGGAAAAGGAAAGTTGCAGTGATGACACAGGATATAACATACAAGGATATAACATACAAGACATTATTGCAGATGAAATACGCTCGCGTCGTTGCGCTGTTTGCCGTGCAGCAGGGACTTTCCATGGAGGATGCTTTGGATTTCTTCTACCATTCGGAGACCTATCAGGAACTCCGCGAAGGGATCGCCGATCTGCACTGCCGCAGCGACCAGTATGTCACCGACGAGCTGACATTGGAATACCGGGACAGCCGCGGCTGAACGTTCCGGTATTTCCGCGCGCCACCGCTCTTTTTTTTTCGCAATCCGCTGATTTTTTTTTATTTAGGTTGTTTTTTCGTAAAAGCATGATATAGTATGACAGCAATATACGCCATACGGAGCAATAACATGACCTCGATAAATACGCTCGTCCGACATCTTCTCTTCGCCGCGCTGTGCGCGTCGCTTTGCGTCTGCGGCACGGGATGCCTCTCCGCGAGCGTCCTGAACAGCGAATTCGGCTCGAAACGCTCCACGTTCACCGATTACCGGTATGACATGTCGCCCGACCACGACGAGATCATCCTCACGTGCAAACGGAACCGGGCATATAATTTCCTGCCGCTGTACGGGTCCAGGCACAGGAACGCCGCGTGGACCTGGACTTCGACCTGGGAGAAGCGCATCCCGCTGGACCCCATGCCGGAGGGCCTGATACGGTGCAGCATGATCGTGGAGACCGATCCCGAAGCGGAGCGTCTCCTGTGGGCGGACAATCACCCGACGGCCGTGATGGAGATCGAATCGCTCCCGCTCCGGGAGGGCGAAACGTTTTATCTGAAAATCCATCCCTACGACCGGGAGAAACTGTCGAAACCGTTCCAGCTCCGCCTGGTCCCGAAGAAAGCCGATCCCGAAGAAGTCCCGACGGACGCTGACGAAACCGTTTCCGCGCCGGAAAACGCTTCAGGGACCGCACCGGAAACCGCACCGGAAACGAAGACCGCCGCGCCTTCGCCGCCGGAATTCGAAAAGCGTCTCATGTTCCCGGTCTCCGTCTCGCTGGACGGCAGCCGCTATGAACTCCTGACCCTCGCACCGGAAAAGATGACGCCCGTCAATCCTTTCCGGACGATCCGGGAAGATCGGATCATGGCCATGGAGAAAAAACGGAAAGAAGCAGAACAGAAGAGAACGCAGGGGCAGAACGGAGAACGGGACGGAGCGCAGGAACAGAAGACCGGCTGGTCACCGCCTCTGGCTGTCGGGGTCGGAATTCTTACTGCAATGATAGTCAGTGATTCATGGAATTCCGAACGGGATCTTCTGGAAATCGAGGAGGAAAGCTGGGACTGTCAGGAGGCAAACCGGTTTCCCGGCCTTTATCCGTTCCGCGAAAACCAGGAAGAGGTCTGCATGATCGAGTACGAACGCGCGACAGGGGAACGTTTCCCCACCGTGGACGCTGTTCTCTGGAAAACACTCTGTCTGCCATCCGCGATCGTCGGGGACGTAATCCTTTTGCCCGGCGGAATCGTCATTTACGGCAGCGCCGCCCTTTTCTTTACCCTGATGATCAAGGGGCTTTCCGAGGCGGGCGGACTCTGACCCGGATTATCGTGGTGCGATGATGATAACGACCTGATCCTCGGAGCGAAACGAAATGAACCGAAAAAAGACGCTGATTCGCAATCTCCTCCTCGCCGTGCTGTGCGCGGCGGCAGGGTTCCTCTGCACCGGGTGCTGCATGATGTCGGTCATTCAGAATCTCGGCACGACCCGAACGAATTTCAGCGAATACCGCTATGAGATGTCGCCCGGCCGCGACGAGATCATTCTCACGGGCAAGCGGACGAAGGAATACAACTATCTGCCGTTTTACGGGGCGCTTCACGAAGCGCCGGCATGGACTTCGGTCAAAAACTATGAGAAACGCATCCCGTTGAATCCCCTGCCGAAAGACCTGGTCCGGTGCAATATGGTCGTGGAGACCGCCCCTGATGCGCCGCGCGCAAAGGTCATGCCGCTTTATCCTCTGCCGCCCGGCGTCTATGGGGATGACAAGGAAAAACTGTCTCCTGATGAGGTAACGGATCCTTCCGTTGTTCAGTTCGAGTTCGAGGCGTTCATCGACGAATTTCCGGTCGGCGAGGACGAGACGATTCATCTCCGCGTTCATCCCAATGACCTGCCGTACCTGTCCCGGCCCTTCCGGCTCATCGTATGGCATCGGGGCGAAGAGGAACTCCCGGAGGGAAAAAGAGGCGGTTGGGATCGGTACCGCATGTTCCCTTATGCCATGAACGGCAACCGTTATGAACTTCTGTGCAGTAATGAACTCATGCCGTTCGACGAGGAATGGCTTCGGGAAATGAAGCAGGATTACTGGCGTCCCCTGGCGATGAAGGAAATCGCGGGCTATGGAGGCGGCGAGTCCAGCGGGTCCCCGTCGTTCGGGGTGATCTGCTGGAAGGTCCTGTGGTTCCCGTCGGCGGTCGTCGGGGATGTGATTTTGATCCCGGTTTCCATTCCAATCTTGCTCCTGGTGGTCGCGTTCGGCTCGTAAATAGCTGGCGTCATGAACGTCCCGATCACGACCGATGCCCTGCGCAAGATTCGCAAAACGAGGTTATTTGTTTGAGTTATTTCTTGCAACGCAAAGAATTCTATTTGCATTTTCAGGAAGATATGCTATATTGCAATAAGAACTCAGGAGGTTTTTATGGCAACGACCAATTTGTGCATCAGGATCGACATCGAAACGAAAAAACAGGCGGAGGAGCTGTTCGGCAACCTCGGTATGAGCGTGTCGACGGCGTTCAGCATTTTCGTGAAGCAGGCGCTCCGTGTACGAGGCATCCCCTTCGCCATTACGGAAGACGTTTCCGAGGCGGACGACTATTCCGCGCTTCAGGAGGCCCGGAAGATCGCGCGGAACCCGAAAATCAAAGGCTACACGGACGTCGAAGAGGCGCTCCGGGCGCTCAAATCATGAAATACACGATCAAATGGACCTCGCGTTTCAAAAAGGAGTACAAGCTCCTGATGAAACGAGGAGAAGACATTCAGGCGCTCGACAATGTCATCCGGCTCTTGGCCGACGGCGTCAAACTGCCGCCGGAATGTCGTGACCATGTGCTGTCAGGTCGGTATGCCGGCCTTCATGAGTGTCATGTCCGCCCCGACCTGCTTCTCGTGTACGATATTGACGAAGGTGTTCTTGTGCTGACACTGTTCCGCACCGGTTCCCACAGCGATTTGTTCTGACCATTACAGCGAGGGTTTCGTTTATGAACATTCTGAACCGAATTAAGAACTTTCATCCCGGTCCCGTCTGCAAATCGGTGGTTCTCTTCGTCGTCCTGTTAAGTCTTGCGCTCATTTTCTGGTTCCTTTTGCTCGAACACAACACAAGCAACACCTCCTTTTTCTGGGTAAACGTCATTGACATCTCCTGGTCTTTGCTTTTTCTTGCCTCCTGGATCCAACTGATACGTGTTGACAAGATATTCAAACGAAACTACCCGAACAAACCGGGCTCGGGCTTCTTCGTGAAACCGACGCATCCGGTCAAAAGAGCCATGATGGTGTTTTTTACGACACTGGCGGTGATCCTTCTGCTCTCGTCTTGTGCCATCTGGTGCGCCGCTGCTGTCCAATGAGAACGAAAATGAAGGAATCCCTTTTCCCAAACCGTTTGCGGCGGTTCCTCCTGCCGCTCGTGGCTGTCTGCGTCCTGATGCTGTTTTGCACCGGGTGCGTGACCCGTTCGGTCATTTACGAACTCGGCACGACCAATACGGAGTTCACCGATCACATCTACATGATCTCCCCCGACCGCGACGGGATCATCGTCCGGAGCAAGAGGACGATCAAGTACAACTGGCTGCCGTTCTACGGATCGTTTCATCACACCCCTGCCCGGACTTCGGTTTCGGATTGGGAAGCGTACATCCCGCTTTCCCCTCCGCCGGAAAACCTCTCGCGATGCAGTCTGATCGTGGAAACTGCGCCGGACGCGCCGGAGCCCGACTATCTGGCGCCTGTCTCCCGGTCGGAATTCGCTTACGCGATCCGGGAAAATTGCGAGTCCCTCTGCGCCGGCGGACAGCTCGAATTCGAGATTCCCGTCAATGAACTCCCGCTTCGCGAAGGCGACACGCTCCGGCTTCGGGTACAGCCACGACATTTGCCGTACCTGTCCCAGCCGTTCCGCATCCGGCTGGTCCGCCCCTACACAAAAGAGGACTGGTACCTGAACAACAGCGAACAGTATTTCATGTTTCCGGTCGCCTTGGACGGCAGCCGTTACGAGCTCCTGACCGTACTCCGGCCGTGGGACGAATACCACAACAGCGCCGGGACACGGGAATGGATCGACAGTATTTACCCGTTCCGGGAGAGCCAGCGGGAGGAGATCATGCGGGAATACAGCTACAACGACCCCTACGACGATTACCAACTGAGTACGGACGGAGAACCGTCTTTCGGCGTCATCTGCTGGAAAGCCCTGTGGTTTCCCTCGGCGCTCGTCGTGGATACGGTTCTTCTTCCTTATTACGCAGTCATATGGGGCGTGGCGGAATTAATCCGCTTCCAACGCGGGTATTAGAGTGTTTTTTCTTTTTTTCCGGCTTGACTTTTGAAAAACAGCACGTATATTAAGTTTTGCAGAATACGTGCAACAACATGGAGAGGGATTATGCCCAGGACAAGAAAACTCACTTTGACGGCTACGCCGGAGATCATCGCGCTGGCGGAGGAACAGGCCAGAAACGAGGGCACAAGCATTTCTTCGATGTTCTCCAATTTCATCATGGCGAAATCCAGGATGAGCGGAAAACACGAAAGCCCGCGCGACCGGAAGATCGGTCCGGTCACGAAATCCCTGACGGGGATCGTCAAGCTTCCGGACGACTTTGATGAAAAAGATTTCATGGGGCAGGTCTTTGCTGAAAAATACGGACTGAAATGAAACTTTTTCTGGACACCAACGTCATCATTGACGTGATCGCGTCGCGCGAACCTTTCGTTGAAGATTCCCGCAAAGTCCTTTCTCTCTGCGAACGGGGAAAAGCGGAGGGCGTCATGTCCGCCCTTACCCTCTGCACGATCTCGTATGTGCTGCGCAAATGCGCCGCGCCCGGAACGCTTCGTCGCCAGATCCGGGATTTGCGGAATCTGCTTCCTCCGGTCGACCTCACGACACAGCTTCTGGACAGGGCCATTTCATCGACGATCACCGACTTCGAAGATGCCGTGCAGTTCTACTCGGCGGTTTACTGCGACGCGGACTGCATTATCACGAGAAACGCTAAGGATTTCCCGCAGGACGGCATCCCAGTCCTGTCTCCAACCGCCTTTTTGAATCTGAAATAATCCGGTCCGCGACGTAGCAAAACAAGACAACATTTCCGAATTATTTCGATTTTAACAAAGATTTTCAGAAAAAAAAGCGAAAAAAAGGTGAGAGGGTTTGAAAAAGACGGAGGCGGGGTGTATAGTATTAGCTCATTTGTGTATCGCGGCAAATTGTGGTGATTGCCGCGCATTCCATAGCACAAACCGCACGTATGACAGTACAGACCGGAGCATGATCCCCGGGCCGCATTGTCATGGACTCGAACAATACAAGATAAATCGGAGTACGAAAATGAAAGTCACTTCGTCCATCAAGCGCAGATGTGAAAACTGCCAGATCATCAAGCGCAAAGGCGTGGTCCGCGTGGTCTGCTCCCGCAACCCCCGCCACAAACAGAAACAAGGCTAAGCCCGGAGACAACGAACCATGCCCAGAATTTTAGGTGTAGACATCCCGATGAACAAGCGCGTGAAATATGCGCTTCAGGCCATTTACGGTATCGGTCCCGCGATCGCGGAAGAGATCATCGTCAAGGCGAACATCGACCCCAACCTGAAAGCCAGCCAGCTTTCCGACGAAAACATTTCGGCGATCACCACTCTGCTTCAGAACGACTACACGGTGGAAGGCGACCTCCGCCGTGAGATCATGATCAACGTCCGCCGCCTCCAGGCGATCGGATGCTATCGCGGCCTCCGCCACAAGAAAGGCCTGCCGACCCGCGGCCAGCGTACGCGCACCAACGCCCGTACCCGCAAAGGCAAACGCGTTACCGTCGGCGCCATCCGCGACAAAACGCAGCGCCGCACCGCCGCCTCCGACAAGGCCGCGGCCGCCGAAGCCGCTGCGGGCAAAGCCGCCAAGAAGTGATCCGCGTGAGATCAGCAAACGAATCAACGAAAAGGTCATCGATCTACTATGTCTGACGAAATCAAAGAAACCGCAGCTGCGACTCAGGCTGCTGCCGAAGCCGAAGCTCCGGCCGCCGAGGCCGCCGCGGCCGACAACAAGCGCAAGAAAACCGGCCGTTACATTCCCAACGGCATCGCTTTCATCCATGCCACGTTCAACAACACGAAAGTGGCGTTCACGGACCTTCACGGCAACGTGATCGCGTGGTCCTCCTCCGGCAAGAACGGCTTCAAGGGCTCCCGCAAGAGCACCGCGTACGCCGCCCAGGTCGTCGCCGCCGACGCCGCCAAGAAGGCGCAGGCCTTCGGCATGAAGGACGTCGAAGTCCGCATCAAAGGACCGGGCGCCGGCCGTGAATCCGCCGTCCGAGGCATCGCCTCCACCGGCATGGAAGTCAGCTGCATCAAGGACATCACCCCGGTCCCGCACAACGGCTGCCGTCCCCCGAAGCGCCGCCGCAACTGACGGTTCTTCCGTTATTCTGTCCGGGCCGGACTTCCGGCCGCCCAGTTTAACCCCGAACCGATAACCCAGTCAACTCAATTACCGGAGGTACTTCAATATGGCTTCTGTACTCACATTCCCGATGCCGCATGGAATCGTCGTGGACGAAGAGACCGCTTCGAACACCTACGCCAAGTTCACCGCCGCTCCCTTCCAGAGCGGATTCGGTCACACCATCGGCAACGCCCTCCGCCGGGTGCTTCTCTCCTCCCTCGAGGGTGCGGCGATCTCCGCGGTCCGTTTCGACGGCACCACGCACGAGTTCTCCACGCTTCCGCACGTGATCGAGGACGTCACCGAGATCATCCTCAACCTGAAGAAGGTCAAACTCAATCTGAACTCCGATCAGGTCAAGGTCCTCGAGATCCGCAAGAAGAAAGCCGGCCCGGTCACCGCCGCCGACATCATCACGGAAGGCACCGTCGAGGTCCTCAACCCCGACCAGCTCATCTGCACGCTTGACAAGGATTTCCCGTTCCACTGCGAACTCGAGGTCTCCAAAGGCCGCGGTTGGCAGCCCGCCGAACGCAACAAGCGCCCCGATCATCCGCTCGGGACCATCGCGATCGACTGCCTCTTCAGCCCGATCACCTACGTCCGTTACCAGGTCAGCGCCACCCGCGTCGGCGAAGAGACCGAAATGGACAGCCTCACGATCGAGATCCACACGGACGGCCGCGTGACCCCGAACGACGCCTTGGAAAAGGCCGCGAGAATCCTCAAGGACCATCTCCGCCCGTTCCTCGGCAGCCACGCCGCCGATTCCGACATCTACAATCCGATCTCCGAAGAGGATATGAAGCGCTTCAAGCTGCTCACCCAGGACGTCGACGTCCTCGAGCTCAGCGTCCGCGCCCAGAACTGCCTCAACAACGCGGACATCAAGCTTCTCGGCGAACTCTGCCTCAAGACGGAATCCAAGATGCTCAAGTACCGCAACTTCGGCAAGAAATCCCTCGACGAGATCAAGGAAAAGCTTGCCACGTTGAACCTCTCCCTCGGAATGACTCTCTCCGAAGAACTCGAAACCGCCATTCTCGCCGAGGCCGAACGCGCCAAGGCCGTGAAGAACAAAGCGGGAGACTAATATCATGCGTCACCTCGTACATACTGCCAAACTCAACCGCAACTGCGGCCACCGCAAGGCCATGCTTGTCAACCTCGCATGCAGCCTGATCGAACACGAATCCATCCAGACCACCACGATCCGCGCGAAGGAACTCCGCCGCTTCGTGGAACGTCTCATCACCATGGCGAAGGCCGGCGGCGATCACAAGCGCCGTCTCGCTTACGCCAAGCTGAAAATCAACACCCCGTCCGAATTCGCCCAGACCAAGAAGCTCGTCCTCGCGAAGCTCTTCGACGAACTCGGACCCCGCTTCGCCGACCGTCAGGGCGGATACACCCGTATCATCCACATGCCGGCCCGCAGAGGCGACTCCGCTCCCATGTGCCTGATCCAGCTCCTCAACGAGCCCGTCAAGGCCAAAGCGAAGAAGGAAGAAGCCCCCAAGGCCGAAGAAGCCAAGGCCGAGTGAGTTTTCACTTGATTTGACCGGATGGGCGGTCCGCCGCCCGTTCGGAATAAGCATTCCTTTCAGGATGCGATTCCAAGTCCTCCATTCGGGGGGCTTTTTTTATAGTTGTGTCCGGCACTCCCTCGACTGAAAAGCCCTGAAAAAACTGTTCCCGCCTTGAAAAAAAGCAAAACCTCTGCTATATTAGCTCATTCGTGAAACGGAACGGAGGATTCCACGATGATTTTGTACCACGGAAGCAATATGGCTGTTGAAAAGCCGCGCCTGATGCCTGCAAAGCGGTTGCTCGACTTCGGGGCGGCGTTTTACCTGACGAGCGACTTCGAACAAGCTCGCAAGTGGGCCATGCACACCGTGAAGATCCGGGAAACGGGAAGCGCCATTGTCTCGGCTTTCGAGTTCGACGATTCGGCGCTTTCGACTTTGAGAATCCTGAAGTTCGATTCTCCGGATCTTGACTGGCTGCATTTCGTCGCCGCGAACCGTACCGGGAATACGATGAATGATCAATACGACCTTATTATCGGTCCCGTGGCAAACGACCAGGCGATCCGGACCGTCAACGATTACCTGAAAGGCTATTTCACAGAGGACATCGCCATCCGGATCCTTCAACCTCAAAAGCTGAAAGATCAGTATGCTTTCAAAACGGATGCGGCTCTGGCCTGTCTTCATTTCAAGGAGGTGATCCGATGAAAAAGCTTGACCCGGCTATTACGGACTATTACGACACCGAGGTCGTCAGGATGATTTCTGAGAAGTACGGCTACTCTCCGATGGAGGCGCTGCGCCAGTTCGTATTCTCCCGGACGCATGCGCTGCTTGAGGACGAAGAAACGGGCATGACATCCTTCGGCGCGGGAGCCGTATTCGAGATATGGGAAGCGGAGAAGATCACAGGAAATCCCGGGAATTCCGTCTACATCTGGGGAGAGTGAAAATGACTGAGGAAATGGCGTTCTTCATTTATCTGCTCGAACACTATGCGGCGTATCGAAATGCTGGGACCGGGGATATTCTGAAGGAATGGGACCGGAAGCAGATCACGCAGACGATCTATGACAACTACTGGGGCTATCATACCGAACGCATCGAAAACGCCTTTGCTGACATCGACAGCAGGCTTCAAACGGGAAAAGCCGCCTGGTGACTTTTCCTCTCACGGCAAAGGATAGCCATACGCGGAAACGGCGTCACGGCTGAGGGACGGCGTTGTCCAGCACCTCGAGCATCTTTTTCGCGTCGGCGTTGCCGTTCTTCGCCGCCTCGCGGAACCACTTCTCGGCTTCCGCCATGTCTTTCTTCACGCCCATGCCGTTGTAATAGCAGATGCCGAGGTTGTACTGCGCCTCGGCATCGCCCTGTTCGGCGGCGGACAGGTTCTTTTCGTATGCAAGGATCGCGTCCAGCATCTCTTGCGACTTCGACGCAAAATAATGAACTTCATCTTCCTCGTCCTTTATTTCAGCGGCGCGGCGGAAACACTCCCTGGCTTTGTCCCAGTCCATGTCCACGCCGATGCCGTCCAGATAGCATTCGCCGAGGCGGCACAACGCGAACTGGTCGTCCTGTTCGGCGGCTTTCCGCCACCATTTGACCGCTTCGACGACGTCCTCCTCCACGCCCATGCCGTCATAATAGCACAGTCCGAGCTGGGCTTGCGCCTCGGCATGCCCCTGTTCGGCGGCTTTGCGATACCATTTGACAGCCTCCGCCTCGTTCTCTTCCATATCGGTCCCCCAGAAACAGTGTTCGGCGAATTGGTACTGCGCCTCGGCGTCACCCTGTTCGGCGGCCTGCCGGATCGCTTCACGTTCGCGCAGTTTCTCCATCCGTTTCACGGAATCGGGATGCCCCTGCCCGGCGGCCTTGCCCCACCAGCGGAACGCCTCGTCCCAGTCCATCGGCACGCCCTCGGCTTTCGCATAACACCATCCGAGCTGGAATTGCGCGTCCGCGTCGTTCATGGCCGCAGCGGCGCGGTAGTGTTCCACCGCCTTCGCGTAATCCCGCGCGTAATAGGCGTCCACACCCTTCTGATACTCGGATTTCACGCGCTCTTTCCCGCAGCCTGCGAGCATGGCGGCGGCGAGCAGGACCGCAAAGGCTCCCGCGAATAATCCGTGTCTTTTTCCGTTCGTTTCCATGGTCGTTCTGACGCTCCGGTTTGGGTTGAAAAGAGGGCGTTTTCTGCCGTGATTGTTTTGTTGCGCCCGTTTCCCCGGCGCCCACTGATAATATATTACTGCGATCCTCAAAAATCAAGAGAATTTCCGATGATAATAAAAAAATGAGCAACAGTCACGTTGTCAGGGCGACCAGGATCGAGAACATCAGCCACGTGCCGAACACGAGGATGTTCAGGGCGCGGAGCCAGAGTTTTTTCTCGTACCGGACGAAGAGGGCCAGAGCGACGCACGTCAGGAAGACAAAGGGTTTCCACGGCAGGATCAGCGCCATCATCAGCCCGAAACACAGCAGCATCACGCCCGCCGTAATGAGAAGCGTCCAGTCCTCGGTGAACATCACCTCGAAAAGGAAGTAGAAAAAGATGTACTGGACGAGGACTGGCACGTCCCGGTTCAGTTCGATCCCGACCGACAGCAGCAGGACCGCCAGGATCAAAACGAGGATCCCCTTGATGACATTCCGGCGGAGTTTCCGGCGTCTGTGCATCTCGTTCTGCTGTGCCTCATTCAGCCGCGGCTCTTCAGTCTTCTGCGCGGAAAGGTCGTGCCCCGGGATGTACTCGGAGATGTCAAGTCCAGAGGGATGCTGTTCTTCTCGGTCTGACATTGATATTTCCTTTCGTTGCGGGGCGTTTTCAGGGGGTCAGCGGAAATCGACGGGACTGTTGCCGTGTCCGAGCGAAAGCCCGCGTTCAAGGGCGTCGGAGAGGCGGTCCTTGGCACGCCGGATGCTTTCGAGCATGGGCAGGCCGGACGCCAAGCCGCACGCGATGGAGCTGGACAGCAGGCAGCCCGTGCCGTGATTGCCGCACGGCGGCGCGACGCGGGTCGGAAGCCACACGCCTTCGCCTTCCGCAGGTAGGAAAAAATCGTCGAACGAGCCGTCTGAGCGGTGTCCGCCCTTCAGCAGGACGGCGGGGCGGAAACGTTTCACGAGCTCGCTCGCGGCGGATTCGATCCCGGCAGGCGTGGCGAGTTCCGCCGGGTCGCGGCCGAGTAGCTTTGCGGCTTCCGGCAGGTTCGGCGTGAGGAGCGACACGCACGGCGCGAGGAATTCGACAGCTTCGACCGTGCCGAGCGCGGCACCGCTGGTGGACGCGAGCACAGGATCGAACACGACGTTCGTGCCCCCGAACTCCCGCAGGAGGTCAGCCGTGACGCGGGCGTGGTCCGCGCCCGGCATCGCGCCGATCTTCACGGCGTCGGGCCGGATGTCCGACAACACGGCGCGAAGTTGCCGCGCCAGAAAATCCGGATCGATGACCTGCACCCCGGTCACGCCCCGCGTGTTTTGCACGGTGAGCGCGGTCGGAACCGCCATCCCGTAATGGCCGTGCGCGGTGATGGCGCGAAGGTCCGCCTGGATTCCGGCGCCGCCGCTCGGGTCGGATGCCGCTATGCTCAATACAACTTTCACTTTCATGACATGAACCACTCGTCAAGGCGTTTCAGTACGAGGTCGGCACAGGTGAACTCCGCCCCGAAGAAGAACATGTCCGGCACGCCCGCCGTGCGGAGTCCGCACGAATGCGCGGTTTCGATACAGAACGGCGCATCGTCGAAGAGCCAGGTCTCGCGCCTGCGCGTACCGAGGCGTTCGAGCGCAATCCAGTAGAACGCCGGATCCTTCTTGTCGAGACCGGTCTCGCCGGTCGTGATGATGTCGACGAAGAGGTCGAGCAAATCATGTTTTGCGAGAATGGCTTCGACCGCCTTTCGGTCGCTGGCGGTGCCGATGACCATGCGGTATCCGCAACGTCCGGCCTCGCGCAGAAATTCCTCCGCGCCGGGTTTGAGCTGACACGCCATGTAACGCGCGTTCAGCAGGTCGAGCAGGCCCTGCAGGGTCTGTTCCGGCGTGAGCTTCAGTCCGTATTCCACCTGAAGATACGCAGCGCCGGTGACCAGGTCGGCGCAGTTCGCGAGCTTGTCGTCCAGGTCTGGACGAGGTTCGGCGCCGTTCGCGCGAAGGAAATCCTGCGCGAGCCCGAGCCAGACCTGCATGGAGTCGAGCACGGTGCCGTCGAAATCGAGGATCATGCCGGTCTCGTCCGGGAGCGTGAAATCCGCACGCTCCACGAGCGATTTAAGCTCGCGCGCCGCCGCCTTCACGTCCGGCGCGCCGAAGACGGCGGACACGACCGAGATGCCCGCGATGCCGCTGTGTTCGAGCTGGAGCAGATTGCCCGCGTGGATGCCGCCGATGGCGACCGCGGGGATGTCCACCGCGCCGCAGATCGCCCGGAGCGCGGTATGCGTCACGCACGTGGCATCGAGCTTGGTCGAGGTCGGGAAGACCGCCCCGACGCCGATGTAGTCCGCGCCGTCCTGCTCCGCCTTGAGCGCCTCCGCCACGGTGGCGGCGGAAACGCCCAGGATCGCGTCGGGCCCGAGCGCGCGCCGCGCCTCGCGGGCGGCGGTATCGCTCTGCCCCACGTGCAGGCCGTCCGCGCCGATCGCCAGCGCGAGTTCGAGCGAATCGTTCACGATGAACGGCACATCGAACTCGCGGCAGAGCGACTGGATCGCGAGCGCATCGGCCTTGGCGGCCTCGAACGATGCGCCTTTCGCGCGATGCTGGATGCAGGTCGCGCCGCCCTCGAGAGCGAGGCGGACGCGTTCGACGAGATTCGGGCCGTCGTCGGTGATGGCGTAGAGTTTGAGGTAATCAGGCCTGACGGACTTCATAATCGAGCCTTTCATGGAGCGCGGTCACGTCCAGGTTGCCGACGGCGTCAAAGAGGCGAACGGCGAACGTGCCGCAACCTTCGCCCGGCTTCAGGGATTCGTAGGCGATCTCGCCGCAGACGCCGTAGGCCGCGAGCGCGGCGGCGACCGCCTCGAACAGGAATTTCGGTTCGGCTCCGGCGTAGGCCGCGGCCAGGGCGGACAGCATGCAGCCGGACCCGGTGACCTTCGTCATGATCTCGTGGCCGCCGCGGATGACCGCGACGCGTCCGTCCGTGCCGCTGACGAGGTCGATCGCGCCGGTCACGGCAAACACGCAGTTGTACTTGGCGGCGAGCGCGCGGACATCCTCCACTGCGCGGTCGAGCGTTTCCTCGGTGATCGCGTCGTCCGCCGAAGCGTCGACGCCGTGCGTGTTGCTCTTCAGTCCGAGCAGAGCGTTCGCCTCGGAACGGTTGCAGCGCACCACGGAGACGCCGCGTTTCAGGATCTCGTGCGAAAGCTCATCGCGGGACGGCGCGCACCCGGTTCCGACGGGATCGAGCAGGATCGGGATGCCGCGGCAGAGCGCGACTTCCTGCGCGCCGCGGATGGCGTCGCGGAAGGTGGGCGTGAACGTGCCGATGTTGATGGAAAGCGCGTCGGCCACCTCTGTGAACTCAATCGCGCCGACCGGATCGTCCGCCATGACGGGCGAGGCTCCGGCGGCGAGCAGCATATTGGCGCAGCCGTTCGTGGTGACGGCGTTCGCGAAGCATTCGACGAGCGGGTGTTTTTCACGAACCTTAGAAAAACAGCGGATCAACATGGTCTTCACCTCATTTATTCATTTCTTTGAGCTTGTTCGAGAGACGGACGGAGCAGAAATCCGGGCCGCACATCGTGCAGTATTTGCCGGACGCGGCGTCCTCGGCGCAATGGCTCTCCTGAAGCGCGGCGCGGCGGTATTCGCGGGCGCGGTCCGGGTCGAGCGCGAAACTGAACTGGCGTTCCCAGTCGAAATCGGCGCGGGCGTCGGAAATCGCGTCGTCGCGTTCCTGCGCATGGGGCCTGCCGAGCGCGACGTCGGCGGCATGGGCGGCGATCTTGAACGCCACAACGCCGCGGCGCACGTCCTCGGTGTCCGGGAGACCGAGGTGTTCTTTCGGGGTCACATAGCAGAGCATGGCCGCGCCCCAGTACGCGCCGGCGAGGCCACCCATCGCGGCGACCATGTGGTCATAGCCGGGCGCGCAGTCGGTGACGACCGGACCGAGGATGTAGAACGGCGCGTCGCCGCAAACCTTCTGCTCGCGCTTCATGTTCATCTCGATCTGGTTGAACGGCACATGGCCGGGACCTTCGACCATCGCCTGAACGTTCGCGGCACGGCAGCGCTGCACCAGCTCGCCGATCACATCGAGCTCGCCGAACTGCGCCTCGTCGGAAGCGTCGGCGATGCAGCCGGGCCGGAGCCCGTCGCCGAGGGAAAGCGTCACCTCGTAGTCGCGGCAGATTTTCAGAATATCATCGAACGCTTCGTAGAAGGGATTCTCCATCTTGTGGTCGCCGATCCAGGCGGCGATGAGCGCGCCGCCGCGGCTTACAATGCCGAGCTTGCGTTTCAGCGCGGCGGGGATGTGCTTCGCGAGAAGGCCGGCGTGGATGGTCATGTAGTCGACGCCCTGTTTCGCCTGGTCCTCGACGACCTCCAGGATCGTGTCGCGGTCGAACTTGCCGGCGCCCGCGCGGGCGGCGATCTCGTAGACCGGCACGGTGCCGACCGGGATCGGGGACAGTTTGATGAGCTCCTTGCGGAAGAGCGCCAGGTCGCCGCGCGTGCTGAGGTCCATGATGGTGTCCGCGCCGTATTTGAGGGAGACGTCGAGCTTTTCGAACTCGTTTTTCGGGCAGCTGGAGGTCTGGGAGTTGCCGATGTTGGAATTGATCTTGGTGCGCAGGGCGCGGCCGATGCCCATCGGCTTCAGGCTGGTGTGGTTCACGTTCGCGGGGATCACGATCGTGCCGGCGGCGACGCCGTCGCGGATGAACTCCGGCGAAAGATATTCAGAGGCGGCCACCGCCGCCATTTCGGGTGTTACAACGCCCTGTTTCGCGGCGTCCATCTGGGTCTTTTCTGCTTTCATGCTAGACTCCTTGTCGTTGTTGAGCAGGAAAGCATCCATCGGCTCATCCCTTCGCCGGCATGATCCGGATCAGGTCTCATGCGCCGTGCTCGGCGCATACGGGTCGAAGCCCTACGGCTTCCTCTCAGCCCGCCTCGGCGGACTCCCCTGCTCAGGTATATGTTAGTTGTTTGGTTAAGTTCAGTTCGTGACCGAGTCGGGCGACTCCTTCTGACGTTTCTGGAAAGTGCCGGGCTGCGGATAGAGGAGGCGTTCGTCGAGCGCGAAGATCCAGCCTTCCTCCTCGCCCGGTTCAAGATACGACTGGACGATCTTCCAGCCATGGTCGTAGAGATAGGACGCCTGGGAAATGCGCGGCCAGAGCAGTACGGCGTATTTCGAGCCGAACGCCTTGTAAACGTCCTCCGGGTAAGGGTCGCCGCCGAGGCCGGGCGTCGTCGAGGTCAGCAGCAGCGTGCGCCGCGGATCCTTCGAATACGAGAACATCGGATCCATGCCCCACTGCCACAGGTGGTCCGTATCGTTGTAGAAGAGCGCGGGGAAATCGCTCCAGTCCAGGTTGACGACCGGACACCCCGCGGGCACGTTTTCCTTCAGGAACGAGGTTATCTTCGGCAAAGGCTGGACAATCACCTGGGGACATTCCTTCCGGAAATAGTACGAGGAGTAAATGCCCAGGCCGACCGACAGAGCCGCCAGCAGGCCCGGCACGCCCCATTTGAACTTGTGCAGCGGGAGATGGAATCCTTCGCGCGTCATGTGCTCCAAAAGGAGCAGGAAAGCGATCGCAACGAACGGACCGGCGTATTCCACCGTACGCACCGCCACAAAGATACCGGCCGCAAATCCGCCCGCAAGAACCGTAATCGCGACAATGTTCGGGTCGATCTTCCGGAAGCCTTTGCGTTCGAGCAGGCGGACGAACATCATCAGGATGCACCAGGCCATGAGGTAGAGCGGGGCGGCGGTCCTGTTGAATCCGAAGCGCGGCGCCAACATTTCGCTTGGCTTCGAAAGGCGGACGCCTGCCATCATCGGGGCGATCAGGGCGTCCCACGACTGGACTTTCCAGATGACGAACGAATTCGGGAACTGCGGATGGAGCAGAAGGCCGAGCAGGACGCCGCCGAGCGACAGGACCGGAAGCCAGAACTCGCGCCAGCCGCCGCTTTTCAGCCGGGAAACGGCGAAGATCAGCGGGATAATCACAATGAAGTGCGGGTTCGAATAGCTCCATGCAAAGCAAAACGAGAGTACGCCGACCACGGCCAGACGGAACCGGAACGAACCTTTCGCCAGCAGTCCGGCCGTAAACGTCAGGAATGCGATGGACAGAATATGCGGACGTAGCACGGACAGGCGGAACGTGTAGTTCGGCACGATGACCGAGAAGAGCGGCGCGCCGAGCAGCAGATAGAGCGGACGCACGCCGAGCCGCCGGGCCGCGAAGAGACACCCCAGGATCGCCAGCGCGGAGTAGAACAGCGCGGCGACGTGGAACGGCGGATTCAAGGCCGAGCCGAACGCCTTTTCGATCGCGAAGATGACGTTGATCCCGGCATGGTACAGCAGCTCCTTGTCCGCGAAACGGTCCTTCCATACGGACATCTGCGTCCAGGGGAACTCTTTCGCCGCATACACGCCCGGCCCGAGCTTCGCCATCATCGCATGGTACAGCGCGTCCTGCGAGTTCTCGCCCGTCTTCATCACGCAGATACGGAGTGCGCCCAGCCATACGAACGGGATCAGGAACGCGAACACGAGCATAATTCGTCCGGCACGGCCAATCCCGGTGCGCGGACGCACGGAAACTTCCGGAGCCGGAGCTTCGGTCTGCGGCGTCTCCGCCGTCAGCACCTGCGATTTGTTCTGCTGTTCCACGGGACAGGCCCTTCTTGTACGAATCTTTTTGAAAAATTATTGACGCCTAATGCGCAGATAAAACACTATCCTAATAAGATACAACCGGAAACGCCGAACTTCAACCGGAAAGCGGAAGATATTCGTTCTTTTTTCCGAAAAAAAGCGGATATGCGGAGGAATGGCCCCGGGATGTCCTCTTTAACTTAACCTTTTCAAAAAACATGGAGAAAAGTGCAAAAAACAGTCAAAACCATATTGAAAAAAACGTGAATCGATGTAAATTACTTTTCAGCAAAACAAATCAATAACCTCCCTTTTTTGTTTTTCCGCAATGAAAACACATTTATCCGATATTACAGAACGCCTTCGGAATGAGCTTGATCTGACATTCCATCATACCCAGCTTCCGCTCCTTTCCCTGATCCTGCTTCTGTTCGCCGCTGCGCCCGTCTTCGCGCAAGACATGGACGAAGATGAAGAAACGGAAATGGAAGAGATTGAAACAGAAGAAGAAGCGGAGACGGAAGAGAGCGAAAACGAAGAAGATTCCGGGGAAGCCGTTTCCGATGAGCAGTCGGGGCAAACGGAAACTCCCGCCCCCGCGGCGGAAGAGCGCACCCACTGCGTTCTGGTCCTTCTCCCGTTCACATCCTCCTACGCGGAGCATGTCTATGTCACGAATGCCATATCGAAGCACATGGCATCGTTCGACGATTCCTATCTGGTCATGCAGAAGGAATTCGATATGCTGAACGCCTCGCAGGAGGAGCTCCAGAGCCGATTCGACAGCCTGAAACCCCTTCTGGACAGCGGCGACGTGTCGGCCGTGGTCGGCATCGGTCAGGAGCTTCTGCCGCTTCTGTCCCGGAACGCCGATCAGATCCCGGCGAAAACGGGGTTGATTCTCTTCACGGAACGGAAGCCTCTGGACAACGAGTTTGCGAAACATGAGAACACGTGCGGCGTGATCCTGGACAACCCGGTGAAAAAAACTCTCGACCTGATCTTCCATGTCTTCCCCGACACGAAACGCATCCTCCCGCTCGCAGGACGCACGGAGACAGGAAAACGGTTCATCGACAGCGTAAAGGAAGCGCTGGCGCAATCGCATCCCGACACGGAATGCCTGATCATCGACAACAATACGGTGGACACGCCCGAAATGATCCGCCGCGTCTGTCAGTCCGGCAAGGAAAAGGACTCCGTCGTGCTGTTCCATTCCTGGTACGGGCTCAATGCCGTGAACATGGCGTCCCTGTCGTTCTTCCTGCAGCGTCTCTGCCTCAATCCCGACGTCCCGGTCTTCGCCGTCCATGATTCGATGTTCGCGTTTTCCGTCGCGGGCGGCACCGCATGCCCGACCGAAGCATCGGTCGACAAGCTGATCGCACTGCTCGACGACTGCGTGAAGCACAACGTGTCCGCGGGCGGCAAATGGGAAACGGTCGAAGCGAGGAGGGTCATCACCGCCAGCAGTTTCCAGCGGTTCGGCATCAGCAACCAGACCAACGTGGACAATCTGATGAT
Organism: uncultured bacterium; assembly: GCA_902762495.1. Taxonomy (GTDB): domain Bacteria; phylum Verrucomicrobiota; class Lentisphaeria; order Victivallales; family UBA1829; genus UBA1732. Next base: position 18,748 of record CACWOL010000013.1, read on the forward strand.
AAAAATGGACTCTCAGTCGTTGTTCCGCCGGGAAAATGCCCGGACACTGGTCGCCGTAACGTTCTCCGCGGTCCTGATCCTGGCCTTGCTCGCCTATATCGCCGTATGGGACCACTACCGGCGCCGTCTGCTGAAACTCCTCCGTGCCGTGTTCAAACAGATCCCGAGCCGAATCGTCGTCGGCAGCCGCAACGGCATCGCGCACTTCATCCATGTGGGCAAGTTCGGCGAGGACAGCGGCGTCGTGCGGTTTCCCGTAAACGAGCTCCCGGAATACGCGGACGAAACGTTCCGGCACGCCTGGGAAGAGGTCTTCGCCACCGGCGAAACGCAGAAATTCCAGATGGCCACGGGCAGCCGGCACCGTTCCGTGGAAATGGCGCTGTTCGAGAACAAAGAAATATTCGGACGCGACACGGCGTTCTGGATCTCGCACGACGTCGAGGAACTTCTCCAGGCGCAGAACGAACTTCAGGCCGGCCTCGCCAGCCAGAAGAAGCTGAACGACCTCTTCGCCGCATCCCTGAAACTGCTCTCCGCCGATGCCACCGCCGTCGACATGACCAACGACGTCCTGTCGTTCATCGTCCGCAGCGTGAAGGAGCACATGAAGGCGGATTTCTGCTGCATCATGCGGTACAACTACGAAAAAAACGGCATGGAGCTTTTCGTCGATGAAGCCTCCGACGGCCTGACGATCAACGAGAACAAACGCTTCATCCCGTTCCCGGCACAGAAAGACGACAAGGTGATGGCCCGCCTGGAAAAGCATTTGCCCGTGGTCATCAACGATTTTGCCGCCTCGCTCTTCCTGAAGCCGGACGCGCCGGAGCAGACCGGAAGCAAACGTCCGAAAAAGTGCAGCATGTGCTTCTCGCCGATCTTCATCGACGGCAATCTCTGGGGACATCTCGCCTCCATTCACATGAAGGGGAAATACGATTTCTCCGACCTGTACCAGCAGTTCCTACAGGGCACCGCGCACGTCGTGGAGGCCATGCTCGAATACCGATTCATCCACTCCAGGCTCGAACGCGGCGAATACGAGAAGCAGCTCATCATGGAGAACCTGCCGCTGCCGCTCATCCTGCTCGACCGTAACCTGAACCTGATCCAGCGCAATTCCGCGGCGAAGAAGGATCATCTGCTCGGATTCCCGGACGCGCTTCACGACAATCTCTGTCACACCGTCTTCTGCAAGGCGAAGAATCCGCCGGAGGACTGCCCGGTCCGCGGCGTCCTGGCCGATTTCAAGCCGCACGTGAAGGCGCTGGCTTTCAACGGCAAGGACTACCTGGTCAACGCCTACCCGATCATGATCGGCGGCGAGCTCGCGAACATTCTGCTGGCGTGGTTCGACGTGACCGCGGAAAACGAAAACCAGCGCAAACTGGAGGCCGCGCTTCGCGAGGCAAAGGACGCCAGCAAGGCAAAGAGCCTGTTCCTCGCCTCCATGAGCCACGAGCTCCGCACGCCGCTGAACGCCGTGATCGGGTTCTGCGAGCTCCTGCAGAACAGCGCCCTGTCGCGCGAAAGCCAGCTCGAGTACCTCAAGTCCATCTCCGTGGCCGGACACACCCTGCTGGACCTCATCAGCAACATCCTCGACACCTGCAAGCTCGAAACCGAGCAGGTCGAGCTCCAGCACGAAAAGACCGACGTCCGCAAGATCGTCACCGACATGGTCAGCATGTTCAAATCGCTCGCGGAGAAAAAGCAGCTCGCGCAGCCGCTGGTGGTCCCGGACGACCTCCCGTACGTGGTGCTCGACCGCATGCGTCTGCGCCAGGTGCTGGTGAATCTCCTCGGAAACGCGTTCAAGTTCACGGACAAGGGCTACGTCGGCATCAAGGTAACTTGCAAGATATTGGAACAGGGGAAATGCCGCCTCGAAATCGCCATCCGCGACTCCGGCATCGGCATCGCTCCCGACAAGAAAGAGAAGATATTCGAACCGTTCGTCCAGCAGGACGCCGTCCGCGACACGCACGTCTACAAGGGATCCGGACTCGGCCTCGCCATCTGCGACCGCTACATCAAGGCCATGGGCGGCAGGATCGACCTGGACAGCGACATCGGAAAAGGAAGCGTCTTCACCATCGTTTTCGAGCGCATCCCGTACATCATCCCGACCGAGGAGGAACGCGCCGCGGAGAAAAACGGCAGTCCCGCCGGGGAACAAATGCCCGCCAACACGTTCGGCGGGGCGGCGACGCCGCAGAAACCTACGCCGAAGGTCGACCTGCCCGGCTTCAACGCGCTCATCGTCGACGACGTGCCGATCAACCTGAAGGTCCTCGGCGCCATGCTGAAGGGATTCCACATCAACCTCGTTCAGGCGAACTCCGGCGCGGACGCTCTGGCGAAACTGCCGGATGCCAAGCCCGACCTGGTGCTGACCGACATGTGGATGCCCGGCATGTCCGGCGAAGAACTTGCACGGAATATCCGGAACACGCCGAACGGCGACAAGATCGTCATCATGGCCGTGACCGCGGACGTCGAGAACCAGAACAACTTCGACATGTCCGTGTTCGACGGCATCCTCCTGAAGCCCGTCACGAAGGTATCCCTCGCGTTCGCGTTCCAAGAAATGCTCGACAAGGGCCGCATCGTGCCGAAGGACTGACGGGGCGGCCCTGCCCCTACTCTATTTTCCGCCGGGTTCAGCTACGTTTGAGCTGATCGGGGCATTCTTTGTTTGCATTTCCTTCCGCGCGTGCTATATTATTGTTTACCTATTTTTCAGAACCAGAAAGGACTTTTTGCGCCATGTCTCAGGAAAACTTCCTCCAGCAGAATTTCGCCGCCAGGATCGGCGGTTCCAACTTCGGCAAAGACACCAAGATCTACAAGTTCGAGAAGATCAAACGCGCCAAACGCGCCGCCGCTGCGGAGAACCCCGGCGTCGAGCTGATCGACATGGGCGTGGGGGAACCTGACGACATGGCGTTCCCGTCTGTGGTCGCCCGCCTCGCGGAAGAAGCCGCGAAATGGGAAAACCGCACCTACGCCGACAACGGCTGCGCCGACTTCAAGGCCGCCGCCGCCCGCTATATGAAGGCGCTGTACGGCGTCGAGCTCGATCCGGACACGCAGATCGTCCACGCGATCGGCAGCAAGTCCGCCCTCACGCTCCTTCCCTCCTGCTTCATCAACCCCGGCGACATCGCCGTCCTGACCGTCCCCGGCTACGGCGTGCTCGGCACATGGACCGAATACCTCGGCGGCGAAGTCGTCAAGCTCCCGCTCCTTGAGGAAAACGGATTCCTGCCCGACCTGGAATCCCTCACGGAAGACCAGCGCAAACGAGCCAAACTGCTCTACCTGAACTACCCGAACAACCCGACCGGCGCGTCCGCCACAGTCGAATTCTTCACGAAGGCGGTCGAGTTTGCCCGTCAGAACCATATCCTCATCGTGAGCGACGCCGCCTATGCGCCGCTGAACTTCACCGGCAAGCCGCTGAGCATCCTCTCCATCCCCGGCGCGTTCGAGTGCTGCGTGGAGCTCCACAGCATGTCCAAGGGCTTCAATATGACCGGCTGGCGTCTCAGCTGGGTCTGCGGCAATCCGCTCGCCGTGAAGGCGTTCGCGACCGTGAAGGACAACGCCGACAGCGGCCAGTTCCTCGCGATCCAGAAGGCCGCCATCGCCGCGCTCGACGACCAGGCCGCCATCACGCCCGCGATCTGCGAGAAATACCACCGCCGCCTCGCCAGCATGGTCGAAACGCTGAAGAAGCTCGGCTTCAACGCCAAGGTCCCCGCCGGCAGCTTCTACCTTTATGTGAAGGCTCCGAAGGCGACCGCGGACGGCACGCAGTTCGAAAACGGCGAGGCGTTCAGCCAGTGGCTCATCCGCAACAAGCTCATCAGCTCCGTGCCGTGGGACGACGCCGGACACTTCGTCCGCTTCAGCGCCACGTTCGTCGCGCGCGGCGGCATCGAGGACGAAAAACGCGTCCTGAACGAGTTTGCGCGCCGTCTGGGCGACTGCAAGTTCGTTTTCTGATCCGCGATCCACGCTTTCCCAACAAGGAGCCGGTTTCCCGATGCATGCGTTCCGTTTCGACGACCTCGCCTCGACTGAACCCGGCTCTTTTTTCCGCCTCGATTCGAGGGAGGAAGCCCACCTGTTCCGCATTCTCCGGGCGCGGCCCGGCGAAACGGTCGCGGTCCTGGACGGACACGGCACGCTCGGAACGGCGGTCGTCGAACAGGACCATCAGCTGAGGCTGGAATCCAAACACACCGTGCAGCTGCCCGCGCGGCGTCTGCACCTCTACTTCGCCCCGCCGAAAAAACAGAAGCTCGACGCCTTGCTGAAACAGGCGGTCGAGCTCGGCGTGTACGCGCTTGTGCCCGTTCTCTGCGAACGCTCCGTCGTTCAGCCGGGCGAAAACTCGGTCGCGGGACGCTGGATGGACCTTCTTTTCGAAGCATGCAAGCAGTCGGGCAACCCGTTCCTCCCTGAAGTCGCAAACCCGATGCCGTTCAAGGCGGCGCTCGCCCATGCCCGTGAGAACTGCAACATACTGATTACGGGATCCAACCGGACGGGAGTCTTCCCCGAACTCGGCACAGCCTCGGACGTCGCGTTTTTCGTCGGGCCGGAGGGCGGATTTACGGACGCCGAAACGGACGCGATGTTCGCCGCCGGAGCAGCTCCGCTCAGAATCGGCGACTGGACGCTCCGCGTGGAGACGGCCGCGATCGCCGGATTGGGCGTACTGAACGTCCTCATGAACCGGGAGGCATAGCCTCCTTCGGCTTACGCAGAATAATCTCCGTGATCTCGGGCGGGACGTCAAGCCGGAACATGAACCCGTTCCAGAGGCCTGCGCCGTTGCTCACGTACAGCGTCATGTCGTCCACCTGATATTTGCCGGAGACGAACCCCTTGTTGGCGATCTTCACCAGCAGCGCGGGCAGTCCGGCGATCATGCCGCCGTGCGTGTGCCCGGAGAGCTGAAGCGAAACAGGATATTTCGCGTAGTCGCGAGCAAATCGCGGCTGGTGCGACAATAAAACGACCGGAGCACCCTCGGGAGCACCCTCAAATGTCTTGTCCAGATCGGGCGCCTCGCGTCCGATGAACCACTTGTTGCCGCGCATCAGATCCGGCAGACCGGCAATCACAAGCTGCGCGCCGTCCTTTTCGATCACGATGTGGCGGTTGAGCAGCGTCTCGATGCCGACCGAGTCAAGGAATTCGATCCACTCCTCGAACCCCCGGAAATACTCGTGGTTGCCGGGCGAGGAGTAGACGCCGTATTTCCCGTGCAGGTCGCCAAGCTGGTGCATGTTCGGTTTGATCTCGTCCGGCTTCAGGTCGCCCAGGTCGCCGCCCAGCAGGACCAGGTCGGGATGCACGGCGTTGGCGCGGCAGACGACGGTCCAGAGGTAGTTCGGCGAACTTGTCTTGCTGATATGGGTGTCGGTGATATACACGATGCGGAAACCGTCGAACGCATCCGGCAAACCGGGGATCGCAATCTCCACGGGCTTGACCTTCGGCGGCGTCACGGCGCTGTATTCGCCCCACGCCGCCAGAAGACCGGAAAGGATCAGGATGACCGCGATACTGTATTTCTGGTTCGGAATGCGGCGTTTTTTGAGGTGCATGACGAGAAGGACCATGTCCCGCAGGAAGAAGAACGGGGTAGAGAAAATGAGCACGCCCGAACACCATGCGACCAAAAGAAGCGCGATCCGCGGCAGGATCCCGGTGAAGATCACGAACTGAACCGCTATCGCGAAAAAGAACAGGCCCAGCGCGATAACGGCGCGGTATTTTCTTTTGACGGGCAGAGACAACCCGATGCTGCACGGCGCATAGGCGACGGCCAGAAGGAGCAAAGTGACCCAAAACATGAAAGACTCCGGATGCTTGTAAAACAAAAAACGGCGGCGGAATGAGCCGGAAAACGGAAATTTCTTTAATTTAGACGTGTTTTCCTTTTTTTCAAGGATTGATTTTTCGATTTTTTATAGTATATTGTTTGAAAAAACGTTTTTCGATAATCCCGCATGACCAGAATTACGAGGTGCGATATGAAATTGTTTACCGCAGTCGCCGCCATGCTGTGCGCCGGAGCCGCGGCGTTCGCGGCGGATTCCGCCGACGTAAAGGAATTTACGTTCGCCAACGACGTGAAGGTGTACGCCATCCGCGACAAAGCCACGACGATGAAGTCCTCCCTTTTCAGCGACTATACCAAGACATCCTCCCTCAAGAAGGACAAGTTGAAACCGGAGTATCCGGCATCCGTCAACTGCTTCGTGATGCGCTACAACTTCAAGACCTACCTGATCGACGCCGGAAACTTCGACCCGAAGGGCTCACTCGTCACGAAGCTCGCCAGCATCAGCATCCGTCCGACCGCGGTCGACTACATCCTGCTCACCCATCTGCATCCGGACCACGTCGGCGGGCTCGTCGACAAGAACGGCAAGGCAGTCTTCCCGAACGCGAAAGTCTACATGTCCTACGAGGAATGGAAGCACTGGAACCCGATCATCGCCAAGCAGAAACCGACCGAACTGCTCCGCCAGTTCCGCGACGCCTACAACGGGCGTATCCAGACCCTGAATTTCGGCGAACCCATCGTGCCCGGCCTGTATGCCGTCAAGGCCGTCGGACACACGCCCGGCCATTGCTACTACCGTCAGGGCAAGCTCCGGTTCGTCGGCGACGTGGTGCACGCGGTCGATCTCCAGATCGAGCATCCCGAATACTGCGCTTCGTTCGACGCCGACCAGAAACAGGCCTACCAGACCCGCGTGTCGTTCCTGGAGACCATGAGCAAGGAAGGCAACATCGTGTTCGGCGCGCATATCCCGTTCCCCGGCGCCGGTTACATCATGAAGGAAGAGAAAGGCTACAAATTCGATCCGTATCAGCCGAAAAAATAATGCGAAAACAGGCCGGTCCGGGCTTCAAAACCGACTGAAACCCCAGTTTTTTTTCCGAAAACCGCGTTTTTTTTCTGTTTTTTTGGCGATTTGCCATTTGCATTTCTCAAGAAATCCGGTATAATATATAGTGTGCGCTATTTCCCGTCGCGGGAATGCGCCTGTCCTTCGAAACATACAAACATAACATACACAAAACAAACCAATCGAAAGGTAAGCTCAAAATGAAACATTGCAAACAGGCGTTTACCCTCATTGAGCTGCTGGTCGTCATTTGTATCATCGCGATCCTGGCGTCCATGCTGCTGCCCGCTCTGCAGAGTGCGCGCGAGAGTGCCAGCACCGCGACCTGCATCAGCAACCTCGGTCAGTTCGCCAAGGCGTACCAGATGTATGCCACCAGCTACAACGACTTCATGCCCGCCCTCACGGACCCGCAGGGAACCAGCGGCAGCTGCGGATGGGAAGACGCCCTGATGCTGGCGATCGGCCAGGATCCGGCGAAGAACCCTCCCTTCAAGAAGGCTCTGTTCTGCGACGGCGACGCCTCCAGTGAAACCGCGTCTTCGGGCGGCAACAAGAAGTCCTACGCCCTCAACAACCTCAAGCAGGCCATTCATCCGTACATCCCGGATACGCTCGGGAAAAAAGGCGTGATCGGTTTGAAGAAGAACGCCAACATGGGCTACATCAGCGGCAACAAGACGACCTCCGTCTACACCGCTTCCGACCTGATCATCATCGGCGAATGCCCCACCGAAAGCAATACCATCGGCAATGCGAAATTCAGCGCCTCGGATGCGGCCAGCAACTCCGGCACCGCCAGCGCCATCCATCAGCAGATCTGCATCAAGCCGAAGCGTTACACGACGCACAGCTCCGCCGGTGAGCTGTTCCTCGACGGCCATGCCAAGCACATGAGACCCCAGCAGACCCTTCCCTCGAAGGCAAAGGATGATGGAAAAACGCAGATCGACGGCAATTTCTTTATTGAGACCAAGACTTCCTACTCCGACGGCACCAAGAAGCTCGCTTCCACCGCCTGGGGAAGCTGGACGGACTGCCCGAATCGCAAAGTAGGAACTGATTGCGAAGGTGAATCCGCCGGCACCTGCAGAAAGAAATAATATCTGAATATGCCTGACGGGATTCCGCGGTCGCGGCATCCCGCAGATAAAAAGCATTGACAGTCAGATGGCTCCGAGTGTTTTCGGAGCCGTCTTTTTTTTCGAAAAAAGTGTAGGAAAAGGCGAAAAGAAAGGCTTGACTTTTCTTTGACGCATGATATAGTATTGGAAATAAAGAATCCGGGGCGGCATGAAGCCGCTGTCGGGGATGCAGAAGCATTCAGCCCCCCGGATTCCGCACGAAATTTCTTCACAACCGCCTCATGACGAGGCAATGTTTCCCCGAAAGGAACAAGGAGGCCAACATGGCATGTTTCACCGCCCCTCTCGCCGCCGCAATCGCAGCCGGAGTCGCCCGCCGCACAGTCGCGCACCAGGAATCGTCCGAAACCATCAGCTGGGCCACGAAGCTGGGCTGGCTTGAAAAGCTCTCCTTCGGCGGATGCGCCCTGCTCGCATTCGAACACATCTGGCACGGCGAGATCATCTTCCAGTTCCCGTTCCTGACCGGAGTCCGCGACGGCAACACCGCGGAAGTCCTGCGCGAGATCGCGACGGTCGGCGGCGCCATGACGGCGCTCATCCTCGCCGTCTGGATCGGAATGCTGATCGTCAGCTCCGCCATCGTCAAGCGCAAAACCGCTGTTGCGGAGGGATAACTTTTCCTTCGTCGTTCCCGGAACTTAAACCCCAATCATATCCGAGGTTTTGAATATGAATCGAAGAGAGTTTATCAAAGAGACCGCCGCGCTCACCGCGCTCGCCGCGATGTCCCGCCTCGCCGCGCAGACAGGCGTCGCTCCGGCAGACGCGAAATCGTCCGAGCCTGCGAAAGACGCGGCCAAGAAGGTCACGCGCCGCAAATACAAGAAGACCGATCTCACGGTCCCGCTCCTCGGCTACGGCATGATGCGCCTTCCCCAGAAGAACGGCAAGATTGACCGCGAGGAAGCGCAGAAGCTCGTCGACACGGCCATGGCCGCCGGGCTGAACTACTTCGACACCGCCCAGCCGTACCACAACGGCGAAAGCCAGCAGTTCCTCGGCGAGGCGATGAAGAAGTACGACCGCAAATCCTACATGATCGCCACCAAGCTCCCGCTCTGGTCGCTCCGCAGTCTCGCCGAGGCGGAGACCACGTTCAAGGGCCAGCTCGAAGCCTGCAAGACGGATTATTTCGACTTCTACCTGATGCACGCGTTCAACGCGAACAGCTTCCGCACCTTCGAGAATCTCAAGCTTTACGATTACTTCAAGAAGCAGAAAGACGCCGGAGTCATCAAGCATCTCGGCTTCTCCTTCCACGATTCCGCGCAGGCTCTCGAACCCATCGTCAACGCGCACGAATGGGATTTCGTTCAGATCCAGCTCAATTTCGTCGACTGGGACAATCAGACCAATGCCAAGCGCATGTACGAATTCCTGACCTCGAAGGACATCCCCGTCATCATCATGGAGCCGCTTCAGGGCGGCAAGCTCGCCACGCTTACCCCCGCGGCCGTCGAGGTCCTCAGAAAGGCCGATCCGAAGGCGTCCGCGGCGAAATGGGCGTTCCGTTACGCCGCCTCGCTCCCGAACGTCCTCACGGTCCTCAGCGGCATGACCACGATGGAAGTGCTGAAGGAAAACATCGAGACCTTCACCGACTTCAAGCCGCTGACCGACGCCGAGCGCAAGGTCCTCGACGAGGCGCGCGACGTGTATCTGGGCGTCTCCAAGAGTCGCGTCCCCTGCACGACATGCAGATACTGCGTCAATGAATGCCCGGTCAAGATCGAGATTCCCGCAGTATTCACGGCTTGGAACGACTTCTGCGAAAAGAAGGATGAGGCCGCGTTCAAGGAAGCCTACAATAAGCTTTCCGTCAAGGCGAGCGCCTGCATCGGGTGCCGCCGTTGCGTCAGAAGATGCCCGCAGCAGATCGATATCCCGACCGAACTCCAAAAGATCGCACAGGCCGCGGGCGACAATGCCGGCGGAAACCGTCGCGGCGGTCGTCAGGGCGGCGCCGGTGGTCCCGGAGGCCAGCGTCCCGGCAGCGGCATGGGCGGCGGCTTCGGCGGAGGCCAGCGTCCCGGCGGCTTCGGAGGAGGCATGGGCGGCGGCATGGGCGGCTTCGGCGGCGGTCAGCGTCCCGGCGGCCGCTGATTCGCCTGCCAGCACGCATCTGCCCGACTTGCATTCTTCAGGTCGGCTGCCCTGCATCAAAAACCATCGAACGGACTCGGGCTTTTCCGCCCGGGTCCGTTGTTTTTTCCGCGCGCGTGTTCTTTTTGCCTTTTTTATCCGAAAGCATGCTTGATTTTGCGCCGGAACGACTGTATATTGATGCGAACTCCATTTAATGAAACATAATCTCAAGCGGAAGGAACGACTGAAATGGCTCTGACACACGTGAACGTGCCACCGGAAAATCATGTGAAAGTACTCGACGGACAAGGCTGGGTCGGGCTGATCGACACGCTCGGCACCGAGACCACGATCGTGAACGCCGCCCGCGTTTCGTTCGGAAAGATCCGTCAGGAGATGGACGAGCGCGACGTGGCGCTGCTGCACTACCTGATCGAGAACCGCCACACCAGCCCGCTCGAGCACATCGTGTTCACGTTCAGCGTGCATTGTCCGCTCTTCGTGCGCGGCCAGTGGCACCGTCACCGCACCTGGTCGTACAACGAGATCTCGCGCCGCTACACCGAAATCGACATGGAGTTCTACGTGCCGCCGAAACTCCGCAAGCAGGCCGAAAACAACCGTCAGGCATCCGTCGCCTGCGAGGACTTCGACGACGCCGCGCTCCGCGAGGTCATCCGCGCCCAGAACGAACAGTCCCTGAAGACGTACGAATCCCTCCTCGCCGCCGGCGTCTGCCGCGAACAGGCGCGCGGCGTGCTCTCCCAGAACATGATGGTCACGTTCTGGGGCACGGTCGACCTGAGCAACCTGATCCACTTCCTGGAACTGCGCGACAGCGAACACGCCCAGTGGGAAATCCGCGAATACGCGAAGGCGATCAAGAAGCTCATCAAGCCCGTGGTCCCGCATGTGGCCGAATACTACGAATCCAAGGGCGAAGTCTGGTAACGCCCGTTTTCCGCGTGGCGGCTGAATGACCGAGTATCTGGTGCATCTGTGCGGCGGAGTCCTTCCGGCCATGCTCGCGGCGCTCGCCTTCGCGGCGGGATTCGCGGGCACCGGATACGGATTCCTGCGCGTGTGCGGCCTCGGACGCGGCCTGATGCGCGGCCTGACGCTGTGGCTGGTCTCCCTCGCCGCCGGGTTCGCCGTTTGCGCGTTCTTCTGCGCCGCCGTCCTGATGAGCCTCGGCACGGGGACGTTCCCGTGTTCGATCTGCCTCTTTCCCGTGCTCGCCGGGATCGGATGCCTGATCCGCTTCAGAAAAGAAATCTTTCCCTCGTTTTCCGTTCAGGACCGGATGCCGTTCCCGGTCCTGATCGTCCTGGTCCCCCTGCTCTTCCTCTCCATCGGGGCATTCCAGTACCCGGCGAGCTGGGATGAATGCGTCTACCAGCTCGCCGTGCCGCAGCGATGGCTCGCGGACGGCCGCGTCCGGCTGTACCGCGACCTGCCGTATTCCGGCTTCCCGATGCTTCCGCAGTTCCTGTACGTGCCGATGATGAAGTTTGCCGGACTGGCGGCGGTCAAGTTCCTGCTGTTCGGCGGGGCTGCGTGCCTCTTCGCTTCGCTGGCGCTTCTGGCGTGCGGCGGCATCCGGCGCAACCTGATCGGCGCATGCGTTTTCGCCGGGTCGTTTCTGATCGCGCCGCTGACGGTGCATGTGATGATCTCCGGCTACGTCGAACCGATGATGGGTTCGATCCTGGCAGCCGGGCTCCTGCTCGCGGACGCCGCGCTGAAAGCCCCAGGAAAACGCTCCGGCTCGCCCGGATTCGCAGTCGCATGCGGGATTCTGGCCGGAGCGATGGCGGCGTTCAAGCTGACGGGCGGATTCGCCGGGGCGGCGCTTCTGCTGTATATCCTGTTGCGGAAACGTAGCGGACACATACGATTCGCGATTCTGGCCGCGCTCGCGGGTACACTGTTCGCGTTGTTGTTCTACCAGCGTCCATGGATCACAACGGGTAATCCGTGTTATCCATACCTCGCCGGTATCTTCGGCACACCGGAGGCAATGACCTCCTCCTTCCACCATGAACTCGGCATGGCGAAGTTCGCCGATCGTTCCGTCGTGACGGTGATCCTGCTTCTGCCGGGGCTCACGTTTCCCGCGCTTTCCCGGATGTTCGACGGGGTGTACGGGCTTCAGACGCCCCTGTGGGCGTTCCTGGTCCTGGCCGCACTCTGGCGCCGCCCGAAACGCATTTGCGCGGCGCTCCTGCCGCTGCTCTTCCTCTTCGGCTTCTGGCTGCAGACATCGCCGCAGGCGCGCTTCCTGATTCCCGCGCTGGCGTTCCTCGCGCTCATCATGCGCGACGCCTTCCCGATCTTCCGGGGAGGCGCCGGACGGACCGTCCTGTGGACAGCGGTCGCGTTCTCCGTGTTTTCATTCCCGCCGTCCGTGATCTCCAGTTACGGTGCAAACCTGCGTGCGACGGCATCGGGCGGGGACGGTCGGCGCGACGTCCTGTACGGACGCACCGGGGACAGCATGCTGCCTGCCGTGGACATCCTGCGCGACCGCCTCGCAAACGGCGGCAAATGCCTGCTGATTCTGGAGGAACGCACGTTGTACTTCCCGCGCGGATGCGAGATCGGCACGCCATTTTTCCAGGACAAGTATTTCCCCGGCGGGAAGATCCCGGACGCGGACGGCCTGCTGAAACTGCTGGACGACGGCGGATTCACCTGTCTGTACATACGGCCGCCGGAGCAAAACCCGGATTATCTACCGCAGGCCGCCGAACTCTGGGCGGACGACATGCACGCGGCGCTGGAAACACTGGTGAAACGCGGCGCTCTTCAACGCGAACCGATGCCCGGTGGCGCGAAGCTTTATACCCGAATCCGCCGCTGAATCCTTTTTTTTAGCACGAACTCACGTCGGACGGGAGCTCTTCGCGCACTTGCAGGAACGCCCCAGACCGACGGGATGCTTCGCACCGACGTTGGTGCGCTTGCCCTTCAGGCGGGCGCGGATTTCGTACACATAGTAGACTAGCAGCATCACGCCGGTGATGGTCCATGTGATGCCGGAGGCGAAGCACGCGCCGGTGTAGCCGAACCATTTCGCGAGGAAAAGCGCCGTGAAAATACGGCTGAGCGTCTCCATCGCGCCGCCGAGCAGCGGCACCAGCGAACACCCCATGCCCTGGAGCGTATTGCGGAAGATCAGGATCATGCCGAGCGAGATGTATGCGGGCGCGACCGTGAAGATGTACTGGCGCCCTGCCTTCAGGATCTCCGGTGACGCCTCGATATCCAGGAACATCTGAAGCAGTTGCGCGCTGAACACCATCATCAGGATCGCCCCAGCCACGGAAATGACCGCCGTGATCAGCCATCCGCTGCGCACGCCGACCAGGATGCGCCGGTAGTTGTTCGCGCCGCTGTTCTGCGCCGTGTACGCCGCCAGCGTCGTGCCGATCGCGAAGAACGGGATGCAGATCAGCCCCTCGAGGCGGCCCGCGGCGGTCGTCGCCGCCACCGTGCCCGACCCGAACTGGTTGAACGCGCTTTGCAGGATCACGCAGCCGAGCCCGGTCACGGAGAACTGGAGTGCCATCGGAACCGCCACGCGCAGATGCTCCCAGTAGAACCGCCAGTCGACGCGCCAGTCGGAACGTCCCGCGGGCAGGAGCTCCGGGAATTTCTTCAGGATGATCCCGAGGCAGATCAGGCCGGAAACGAGCTGCGAGAAGACGGTCGCGTACGCCGCGCCCGCCACGTCCAGGTTGAACTTGCAGACCAAGATCAGGTCGAGCCCGGCGTTCAGGAACGACGAGAACACGATCACGTACAGCGGACGCTTGCTGTCCCCCAGCGAACGCATCAGGAACGACATCAGCAGATAGAACGTCATGGACGGCGTGCCCGCCACGATGATCCGCAGATACTTCAGCGAATCTTCCAGAATGTTGTCCGGCGTCTTCATCATGACCAGAATCGGCCGCAGAAAAGCCAGAAACACCAGCGTGACCGCCGCCACCAGCGCGGAACAAAGCACAATCGACGCGCAGAACGAACGCCGCACGCCGGGCGCGTCCTTCGCGCCGAACCTCTGTCCCGTAATGATCGTGAACCCGGCGGGAAGCCCCCAGAAGAACCCGAGCAGCATGAAGATGACCGATCCGGCGTTGCCGACCGCGGCGAGCTTGTCCGGGCCGCACCAGCGCCCCACGATCATCAGGTCGACCATGGTGTACAGCTGGTTGCAGGCGTTTCCGATCGCCAGAGGGATCGAAAAAAGCAGAATGATTTTCAGGGGATTTCCCCTCGTAAGGTCTTTTGCCATGAATAGCCCCCTCGTATGTCTTTCGTAAACAGGGCAAATAATAATATACTCTCGTTTTCAACGTTTTTCAATCGAAAAAACAAACATGTATGCAAATGTCCGGGGGCTATGCCGCCATGCGCAGGACGGGTTCCGCTGTTTTTTCCGGCTTTTCCCGGATGCCGTCTTGAAAAAAGCCCCGGATGATGGTATAGTACGGGGAAGCGAAAAAAGCTTTTTTCCGCCGCCCGAAAACCAGCAACACCGGAATACCATGAACGACTCCTCCTTCCTGATCCTCTTCATCGCGCTGACCGCACTGATGGCGGTATTCCCGTTTCTGCTCCGCAAATACCATATCCCGAACGTGATCGCCCTGCTGGTAGTGGGCATGCTCATCGGCTCGAAAGGACTGCTCGGGTTCGACCTGGTGGCGGTACTCTCAAAATGGCTGAGTTTCCTCGGCACGCCGGGCGAGGAGGCGCAGACGGCGGCGAACACGGCGCAACAGTTCAAGACGTTTGTGGATTCGCTCGGCTCGCTCGGGTTGATGTTCCTGATGGCGCTCGCCGGGATGGAGGCGGATTTCCACCTGATCCGGTCCGCGCGCAAAGCCGTGGCCATGCTGAGTGTCCTGACGTTTTTCATCCCCGCCGTGGCGGGCTACATGATCTACTGGCATTTCTGCCCGGACGAGCTCGCAGGCAAGGTGCTGTACGCCTCGCTTTTCGCCTCGCACTCGGTCGGCATCGTGTTCCCGGTCATCCGCGAACTGAAGCTGTCGCACACGCGGTTCGGCGCGGCGGTCCTGATCTCGACGGTCATCACGGACATCGCCTCGATCATCCTGCTGGCGGTCAGCGTGCAGCTCTTCCGGCAGTCGCAGAACATCTCGCACATGGTCGGACGCGGCACGCTGTCGATCTTCGACCACATGGACACGCATCTGCTGGGGAACAGCTTCCTGCCGGTCTTCCTGCTGATCGTACTGGTGTACCTGGGGACGATGATCTTTATCACGAACTGCTTCGGACGCTGGGTGCTGTCGCACATCAAGCTCAATGACGACATCGTGATCACGCTCCTTCTGCTCATGATCCTCGTCACGGTCATCGTCGGCGAGCTCTTCGGCATCAACCTTGTGGTCGGCGCGTTCATCGCGGGCCTGGGGCTGGCGCGCGTGGTGCGCGAACGCGACCAGCTGCTGTTCAAGAGGTTCGAGAGCATCGGCTACGGGTTCCTGATCCCGTTCCTGTTCATCTCCATCGGCATGAAGACCGATTTCAGCGCGTTTTTCCAGATGGGGAACATCGTGATCGTGCTGCTGACCGTGGTCGGGCTCATCGGCAGCAAGGTCGGCAGCGGATTCGCCGCCATGAAGCTCTCCGGCTACAGCCACAAGGCAAGCCTCGCCGCCGGACTCATGACCGTGCCGCAACTCTCCGCCACGCTCGCGGCCGCCGCCATCGGCAAGGACACGGGCATCCTCGACGACCGCTTCTTCAACGCCATCATCATCCTCTCCATCATCACCACGCTCCCGATCCCGTCGCTGGTCCGCGCCGTGCTGAACTACAAACGGAACGAGTTCGTCGAGCTGAGCGACTTCCAGGTGCCGAACGTCGTGAAGGACGACGAGCTGCTGTAACGGTCACAGGACCGCCCCGGTCGCCGTTTCCCCGGCTCTTCCGTCCCCGTCAAAACCGCCGGAACGCCAAAGAAAAGTATCATTTTGTGTCAAAGACGGTTTGACATCCGGGGAAAGACGTGCTATTATTAGAGAATGAAAAAATACAGCCGCATCTGAAAGGGGTGTCGCACGGGTATTCTGTCCCTGCTGAGCTCCGTACATTTCGAGCTCGCGGCCGTTGCTTTCGGAAACAATTCAAACTCACATAAGGAGCACAAAACCCAATGAAGATCACCAATCCCGCGCAGATCCGCAACTTCGTCGTCGCCGGTCACAACGGCTGCGGCAAAACCACGCTTTGCGACCTCATGCTGTTCAAGGCGGGCGCAGTCGACCGCCTCGGCTCCGTCGACGCCAAGACCAGCGTTTCCGACTTCACCCCCGACGAGCAGGACAAGCGTTCCAGCATCTACGCCTCGTTCATGCACTGCGACTGGAAGGACCACAAGCTCTTCCTGACCGACACTCCCGGCTACGGCGAGTTCGTCGGCGAAGTCATTTCCTCGTTCCGTTCCTGCGGATTCGCCGTGATTGTCCTCGACGGCGTCGACGGCATCCAGATCGGCACCACCCGCGCATGGGCCTTCTCCCGCGACTTCCTGCTCCCGCGCATGTTCTTCGTGAACCGCCTCGACCGCGAGCGCGCCAGCTTCGACACCATTCTGGAGCACCTCCAGGAAGCCTACGGCAAGACCGTCTGCGTCCCGATGACCCTCCCCGTCGGCAAGGAAGGCAGTTTCTCCAAGGTCATCAGCGTGCTCGACACGCCGGACAGCGAGATCCCGGCCGACCTGAAGGACGCCGTGGAAGAATACCGCACCATGCTGAAGGACGCCGCCGCGGAATCCGATGAAGCGCTCATGGAACGCTACCTCGAAGGCGAAGAGCTCACCGGCGAGGAGATCGCCAAGGGCCTCCACAAGGCCATCTTCTCCGGCAGCCTCGTCCCCGTGTTCGCCGGCTCCACCGCCAAGGACATCGGCGTCACCGAGCTCATGGACGGCGTCGTCTCCCTCATGCCGAACCCGCTCGAACGCGTCCGCAAGGCCGAAGACGGCACCGAGATCGTCCCGGCGGAAGACGGCCCCGCGGCAGCCTACGTTTTCAAGAGTGCCCTCGACCCCTTCATCGGCCAGATGGCATACCTCCGCGTCCTCACCGGCAAGATCGCGTGCAACACCGATATGCTGAACCTCAGCAAGGGCACCAAGGAGCGCGTCGGCCAGCTCGTCCTGCTTCAGGGCAAGAACCAGATCCCGGTCGAGGAAGTCTGCCCCGGCTGCATCGTCGGCGTCGCCAAGCTCAAAGGTACCACCACCGGCGACACCCTCGGCGCCACCAAGGATAACCACGCCATGCCGCGCCAGGTCTATCCGAAGCCCGTCATCTCCTTCGCCCTGTACGCCACCAAGAGCGGCGACGAAGACAAGATCATCCAGGGCCTCCAGCGCCTCTCCGAGTGCGACCCGACCCTCTATATCGAACGCAACGACGAGACCCACGAATCCCTCCTCAAGGGCATGGGCGAACAGCACATCAACATCGCCATCAAGAACCTCAAGGCGACCGCAAAGGTCGACGTCCGCCTCGAGCTCCCGAAGATCGCCTACCGCGAGACCATCCAGGGCCGCGGCGAAGCCGCCTACCGCCACAAAAAGCAGTCCGGCGGCCACGGCCAGTTCGCCGAAGTGCACCTCCGCATGGAACCCTTCGAGGGCGGCTATGAATTCGTCAACGCCATCGTCGGCGGCGCCATCCCGAAGAACTTCATCCCCGCGGTCGAAAAGGGCATTCACGAGGCCATGGAACGCGGCCCGCTCGCAGGCTGCGTGGTCGAAAACATGCGCGTGACCGTGTTCGACGGCAAGTACCACGAAGTCGACTCCTCCGAAATGGCGTTCAAGATCGCCACCCGCCGCGCCTTCAAGGACGCCATGGCGAAGTCCCGTCCGGCCCTGCTCGAGCCCATCATGAACATCAAGGTCATGATCCCCGACGCCTTCACCGGCGACGTCAACGGCGCCCTCAACCACAAGCGCGGCCGCATCCTCGGCATGAGCATGCAGGACGGACTCCAGGTCCTCGAGGCCGAAGTCCCCGAAGCCGAAATCCAGAAGTTCGCCACCGAGCTCCGTTCCATGACCCAGGGCCAGGGCTCCTACGAAGTCGATTTCGCGCGCTACGAGACCGTCCCGCCGAACGTCATGAACGACATCATCAGCAAGTTCCACGACGATTCCGAAGAGGACGAATAAGCCTCGCAGTTTCTGAATTGAACTTCAGCGCGTCCGGGGTTTCCGCCCCGGACGCGTTTTTCGTTTCGACGCAACGTTAATATCCTGATAAAGTTTTGCCGTCTCTTGACTTTTTCCCGCGCGAATGGTATATTCTACTGAAAATGAGATATCCACCCGCTGAAAAAGGATCCCGGACCATGAAAAAGACACTGCTCGCCGCGTTCGCATTCCTCGCCGTTTTTTATACCGCCTCGGCAAAAGATCTCCTGCTCCGGCAGGACGCCCCCGCGAAGGACTGGGAGTCGCAGTATTTCCCGATCGGAAACGGCTCGCTCGGGGCGATGCTGAACGGCGGCATTACGGAAGATATTCTTCAACTGAACCTTGATTCGCTGTGGAGCGGGCGGCGTGAAGTGGACAAAAGGGACGACGACCCGGACGTGAACTACGCCGACATGGGCAATTACCTGCCGCTCGGCACGATGATCGTGAAGTTCGACGGTTTGCGGCAGTCCGAGGCGAAAAACTACACCCGCACGCTCAATATCTCGGACGCGGTCCACACGGTCGAATTCGAGACGTCCGGCGGCAGACAGACCCGCGAAGCGTTCGCGAGTTACCCGGACAAGGTGATCGTGTACCGCGTGACCTCGGCGACGCCGTTTTCCGGGAGCATGGAGTACCACGACGGACGCGAGGGGCTGAAGCTCTCCGGGACGACGCACGTGGGCTATTGGCTCAAGGAGGGATACTGGGAGGATATTCCCTGGAATCATTACGCGAAAGATGACAAGCTCGTCGTCCCCGCGCCAATCTACCGGGACGGAGGGATGCTGTTCGCCGGCCTGATCCCGCACGACCTGAAGGATCAGAACGTGCTGGAGCATTACCGCGACCATACGTTCAAAACCGACAGTTGGGGCGGCATGCGCTATCAGGTCCGGGCGAAGCTCCTGGCCGACGGCACGGTCGAGGCCGCGCAGAACCGCCTTGTGTTCCGCGGCTGCCGCACCCTCACGCTCCTCTTTTCCGCCGAATCCGACTACCTCATGCCGCTCGACTTCGACCACTGGGCGATCGATTACAAGTTTCTGTCGGGACGCAGCATGTCGTTTCTGGAAAGCATCATGTCGAACGGCGGGTATTCGGTCACGGCCACGCCCAAACTTCAGGCGCCGCAGAAACGCGTCGACGCCGCCGAAAAACTCGGGTACGACGAGCTGAAGAAACGCCACGTCGCCGACCACAGATCGCTCTTCGACCGTGTGAAGCTTGATCTGGGCGGCGACCTCGCGCTCGAACGTCTTACGCTCGCCGAACGCGTGAAACGGTGCCGTGAGGGAAAGACCGACCCCGCGCTCGTCGCGCTGATGTTCCAGTACGGCCGCTACCTGCTGATCGCGTCCAGCCGCCCCGGCTCGCTCCCGGCGAATCTGCAGGGCATCTGGAACAACTCGAACACGCCAGCCTGGCACAGCGACTATCACACGAACATCAACCTCCAGATGAACTACTGGGGCGCGGAGCCCGCGAACCTGGCCGAATGTCACGAGCCGCTGTTCGATCTGCTCTTCGCGTCGGTCGAGGGCGCGTATTGGGACACCCGGACCGCGTTCCCCGATATCCCAAACGAAAAACTGAATCACGGCTTCACGTTCCGCACCAGCATGAACATCTACGGCAGGGGCGGCTGGCGCTGGAACTGGCCGAGCTCGGCGTGGTTCGCCCAGCATTTCTACCGGCACTGGCAGTACGGCCGCGACATCAATTTCCTATATTATGAAGCCTGGCCGTACTACATGGGCGTGGCGGAATTCTGGTTCCGCCGCCTCAAGAAACGCGACGACGGCACGCTGGTCGTCCCGCAGGGCTGGTCGCCCGAACACGGCCCGACGGAGGACGGCGTGACGCACGACCAGCAGATCGTGACGGAGTTCTTCGACCAGTATATCGACATCATTACCCGGCTGAAGATCGGCAAGGTATACCGCTATCCGGATCAGAATGTGGAGCACGCCAGGGATGTCCGGGAGCATCTGCTCGGAAACAAGATCGGATCCTGGGGCCAGCTTCAGGAATGGGAGACCGACCGCGACGTGAAGGGCGACGAACACCGCCACACCTCGCACCTCTTCGCCGTCTATCCCGGCAGCTCCATTGACGCCGTGAAGACGCCGGAGCTCTTCAAAGCCGCCCGGGTCTCGCTCGAAGGACGCGCCCTGACCGGAGACGCCCGGCGTTCGTGGACGTGGCCGTGGCGGGCCGCATTGTGGGCGCGGCTCGGCGACGGGAAGCAGGCGACCGACATGGTCAACAGCCTCCTGCGCTACAACACGCTCGAAAACCTCTTCACCACGCATCCGCCGTTCCAGATCGACGGCAACCTGGGGATCGTCGGCGCGATGTGCGAGATGTTCGTGCAGAACGATTCCGGCGGCGTCTTCCTGCTCCCGGTCGACCTGCCCGAGTGGCCCGACGGCTCCTTCAGCGGCCTGCGCGTGTACGGCGGATTCGTCGTCTCCGCCCAGTGGAAACAGGGCAGGCTCGTCCGGGCGGAGATCAAGGCGGTCCGTTCCGACACGCTCAAACTCCGCACGCGCACCCCGATGGTCTGGAGTCAGGTCTGGCCCCAATACCGCCTGGTCGAGGGCACGGAGTTCACGATCCCGATGCGCGTGGGCGAAACCGCCGTCCTGACCGCGCCGTGAACTTGACTTTTCCGTCCGTCCGGCTATAGTATTGTGACATCTTTTCATCGCAACCCCGGAGCATCCCATGAACGACTATATCGCCCTGCTTGAATCCCTCATCCGCACGCGTCCCGTCACGACCGACCCGGAGCGCGTGAACGCCGCGACCGCCGTCATGCGCGACTACCTCGCATCGCGTGGAATTTTCTGCCGCACGGAGGAGTTCGACGGACGGCAGATCCTGTACGCGTCGAACCGCGCATCCGGCACGCCGGAGATCATCCTGAACTCGCACATGGACGTGGTCCCGGCTTTGGACGAACAGTTCGAACCGGTGATCCGCGACGGCATCCTGTACGGGCGCGGGGCGTGCGACTGCCTCGGCAACGCGGTCTGCCTGACCGAAATCCTGCTGAAGACGAACACGCACGTCGCGGCGGTCTTTTCCGCCGACGAGGAGACCGGCGGCAGGACCACGAAGCACATGGTCGACCTCGGATACAAGGCGAAACACGCCGTCCTGATCCTGGATTCCGGCGACGATCCGACTATCATCTACGAGCAGAAGGGCGTACTAGTGGTGCACCTGACCGCGAAGGGGCGCGACGGCCACGCGGCGTACCCGTGGAAATACGACAACCCGATCGACAAGCTCATGGCGGGATACGCGAGGTTCCGCGCGAAATGGGAGAACCCGACCTCGGAAACCGACTGGCGGAACAGCATGGCGGCGTGCATGATGTCCGCCGGATCCGCGCCGAACCAGATCCCCGCCGAGGCGACCATGACCATCAATTTCCGGCTCGTCGACGAGGCGTCCCGCGACGTGATCCTGCGCGACCTGAAGGAAACGACCGGATGCGAGGTCACGCTCGGCGAAGACATCCCGCCGGTCCTGTTCGACAAGGACGATCCGGTGTTCCTGCTGCTTCAGCGCGTGCTCTCCGACGAGGTCGAAGGCGGAAAGGAAATCCCGCTGGCGCGCATCTGCGGCGCGACCGATTCGCGGCACTGGAGCAGGCTCGGGATTCCGGTCCCCGTGCTCGGCGTGCGCGGCGGCAACGAGCATTCCGCGGGCGAGTACGTGGAGCTGGATTCCATCAGTCGCTACGCGGACGGCATCGTGAAATTCGCGGACGAGCTCGCGGCGAAGTGAATCCGCCTCACAGACCGAAGGCAAAAAGAAACGGGCGCATCTCCCATGCCGGAGGCGCGCCCGATCTTTTTAGCTTGGTGCAGGCGGTTTATTTGTTTCGCATGTGCTTCACGAGCCAGGCGTCGCGGAGTTCCTTCCCGCGGGCGAACTCGCGTTGGAAGGCGTCGTAGTCGCCGGACGCGATCTCGCCGCGCAGGACGTCGAGCTTCTTCTGGAAATTGTCGAGCGCGGTCAGGATGGCGGGAGTGTTGAACTCAATGATCTCGCGCCACATGACCGGGTTGCTGGACGCGATGCGGCTGGTGTCGCGGAAACCGCCCGCGCAGCCGGCGTCGCGGAGCATTTTCTCGCGCGGGTCCTCGCTGCCGAGGATGGTGAGCGCAAGCGCGGACGCCACGATGTGCTGGACGTGGCTGGTGTGCGCCACGAGGTCGTCGTGTTCCTTCGGGTCGATGCGGATCACGTTCGTCTTCACCGCGCGCCAGAAACCGGCGACGGTCTCGACGTCCGCGTCTTTTGCGTTCGAGGCGGGGCAGAGAAAGACATCCGCGCCGCGGAACATCGTGGGGAACGCGTGGACGTGCCCGGAGTATTCGGTACCGGCCATCGGGTGTCCGCCGACGAACACGACGCCGCGCGGCACCACGGTGCGTTCCGCCACGTTCAGGATCGCGCCCTTCACGCTGCCCATGTCCGTCACGACGGTGCCCGGCCGCCAGAGGTGCGCGTATTCGGTGAGGTAGCGGACGATCACGGGGAGCGGGAGCGAGAGGAACGTGACGTCGGCCTGCGGGATGACCTCTGCGGGATCGTCCGAGGCGAAGTCCGCCGCGTGCTCGGCCAGCGCCCATTCGCGGGCGGCGGCGTTGCGCGTGCAGCAGAGACGCCGGATGCCGGGCACGCCGTTGAGCGCGAGCCCGAAGGACGCCCCGAGGAGGCCGAAGCCGATAATCGCGACGTTCGTCGTCACGCCGGAAGAATTATTCGTTGACATAGCGAATGATGCAGGCCAGGATTTCGAGCGTGTCGGTGCCTTCGCAGGCCACGGAGTGCCCCTCGCCGGACCGCGTGATGACGGAGTCGCCGACAGACGCGATGACCTCCGTGCCGTTGTCGTCGATGCGCGCCTGCCCGGCGAGGATGTAGAATATCTCCTCCTCGTTTTCGTGGACGTGCCAGCCGATGGAGCATCCGGGCCGGAGGACCAGGCGGGAGTACATGCGGGCGGGGGAGCCCATTTCGACGCCGGGCTTCCAGACGTGTTCGATGGTGACGGAGCCATCGCCGCCGCGCATGGCGGGGCGGACTTCGGACGTAAAAGCGGCATGTTGTTTGAACATGGCGGAATCCTTGAAGGTTATGTTTTTTCGGTACAAATCAGACCTTAAACTATAGCACAAAAGGGAAGCGTTTCCAAACGGAAAACGGAAAAAAACATGCGAAAGGACGAAAAAACAGCGGAAAATAACGCGAAAAGGCTTGAAAGTTGCGTTTTTGCGTGATAGATTATTATAATTACGGTATCCAAAGTATCTGTTTCCGGCAGACGCAAATCATCCGGACTGAAAGGAATCCAGCCATGCTCAAACATATCGCGATCTTCGCCGCCGCCATGCTCGTTTCACTCACGGCATTCGCCGGCAAGCCCTACTCCGTCCTCGTCTTCGAAGACCTCTCCCGCCCCGCATCCTCCGACCAGCAGGACAACCGCACGGTCTCGCTTCTGATCGAATACCTGAAGTCCGAGCTCGCCACGCACTCGCAGATCGCGCTGTGCAACGCCGAGGCCGTGGAAAAGACGATGAAGGATTTCCGCATCAAGCACAGATCCGGCACCACGCTCTCCGAGCAGGAGATCAAGGACATCCTCACCAGCGCCAAGGGCGACTATCTGGCGTTCGTCTGCATCCTCCCCGGGAAGGACAAGGACACGAAGGACGTCACCGTGAACGTGTACGACAAGACCGGCAAGAAATACGATCCGCTGGCCGTGCCCATCACCTCCATCCGCGAAAGCGACCTGCCCGCGGTCGTCCTTTCCACCGGCATCGCCCGCCTCATCCGCGGCGAAAGCCCCGTGGACCGTCTCTCCTTCGAGCGTGAAAAACAGCTCCTCGCCGAGACCGCCGAGGACCGCGAACGCGAAATCGCCGAAAACAAGGAAAAAGCCGCCGCGCGTTCCCGCGAAATCCAGCTCCGCGAAGAAGCCGCGAAGCAGCAGTACGAGGACATCACGAAGAAGGACGAGACGAAATAACCGTCTTTCCTCAGAATGGACAAGATCATTCTGAAAGGTCTGCCCGTCGGCTGCGTGATCGGGACGCTTCCCGCCGAACGCACCGCGCCGCAGACTCTTTTTTTCGACCTCGAACTGTGCGGAAACTTTTCCCGTGCAGGAAGGACCGACGACCTCAATGACGCCGTCGACTACACCGCGGTCGAACGCTGCTTGAAGGAGTACGCCGCCGGAACGTCGTTTTACCTGCTCGAACGCCTTGCCTACGCGTGCGGACAAAGACTGCTGGACGAGTTCCCGCTTCTGGACCGCGTTACCCTCAGGATCCGCAAGCCGGACGCCCCGGTGGAATCGGAATCCGTCGAGCTGGAAGTCACGCTCGCACGCAGTTGATTGCTCCTGTTAAAACTAAAACTCCGCAAGGCTTTGCTGACCCTGCGGAGTTTTTCATGCACTCGAAAACGAGGCGGGATCAGCGGATGTCGAGCGTCACGCGGATCGTCGCCGCCTGAGGCGGCGCGGGGACGACTTTCAAATTCGCCAGAAGCTGTTTGACCGCGTCGTCGATCTTCTTGTTGCCGGACTGCGAAACGAAGACGGCGTTGGTGACCTCGCCTTTCTTGCTGATGGTGAGGTCGATGACAGGCCAGTTGGATATCTTGCCGCCGAGCTCGATATTGGACGGGGAAACGGCACTCCATTTCGGGCGGATGTACGCGTTCAGCGTTTCGTAGTAGTCGCGCATTTCCTTGGTCGCCAGGATGCCTTCCTGTCCGGGATTCGTCGTGCCGTAGCGGCCCTGCTGCGTCCCGGCGGCGGCACGGATATCGGCGATGGCACGCTGACGCGCCTCGGCTTCGGCCTTCGCCCTGGCCTCGGCAGCCTCGCGCGCCTTGCGTTCGGCATTGATCTGAGCCTGCGTCTTAGTAGTGTTTTTCGGCTTGATGATATCCTCCGGCTTCAGCAGGTTCGACTTCGGCGGATTCTTCGTCTGGGTCTTCGGCGGATTCTCGACTTTCGGCGGCTTGACGTTCGGTTTCGTGTCGGTTTTCTGCTTCGGCGGCGGCTCTTCGACAGGCACTTTCGTTTCGGTCTTCTGTTTCGGCGGCGGATTCTCGACTTTCGGCGGCGGAGGCGGGATGTCCGGCGGCAGATCGTCGACTTTCTGCGGATCGGGAGGAAGATCGAGCACCGGCTCCGGCTCGGACGTTTTAGATGACGGCGCATCAGCGGCCGCTCCGGCGTCCGGGGAGTCCCCGAGGGGAAGATCGGCGAGCCCGACCTTCATCACGATAACCGGGGGAATGCAGAGTGCCGAGCCGTGCATCAGCAGCACGCCGGTAAGAATCCTCCGGGCCCGTTTCTGATTGAAATAGGGGTCTTTGTCGAACTTGCCGCCCATTATTGCGCCTCCTCCTGCATCACAAGGTTGACGTTGCGGAATCCGGACGCGCGGATGAGCTTCATGATGTTCATCACGACGCCGTATCTGAGGTCGCGGTCGCCCCGCAGGAAAATGGCGGTCTCGCGTCCGCTCTGTTGTTCGATCTGGGACAGGACGACCTGGAGCTCGGCCTCGGTAACAGTGCGCCGGTCATAGACGATGGAGCCATCGGCCTTCACGTTGATGATCTTGGAGTCGTTGTCCGGCTTGATGGGGTCGGCGTTCATCTCCGGCGGCGTGACGTCGACGGAGTACTCCAGCAGGGGTGCGGTGATCATGAAGATGATCAGCAGGAAAAAGAGCGTGTCGATCAGGTTCGTGAGGTTGATCTGATCGTAAATCGGAACTTGCAGCGATCTGCGTTTCGGGGGCATGGCCGGGCGCTCCGTTATTCCTGGCCCCCGGCCGCGGCGCGGTAGGAGTCGAGCTGTTCGATCTTGAACTTGGCGTAGACTTCGTCGACGAAGGAATCGAGGTGGACCGTGATGTCCTTGACCTTGGACGAGATGATGTTCAGGCCGACCATGGACGGCAGCGCCACGAAGAGCGCGATCACGGTGGTGAGCAGGGCGCCGGACACGCCGGGAGCGAGCGTCTGGACGTCGGCGCGCCCCACCTGCGCGAGCCTCGTGAACGCGACCGTGATGCCCCAGACCGTGCCGAACAGGCCGAGGAACGGGCTTCCGCTGACCGCTGTGGCCAGGACCATAGTCTTGCTCTGCAGGATGACGAGCTGGTCCTCGACCGCCTGGTTCATGGCCGAGCGCATCACTTCCAGCTCATCGTCGCTCATGGCGCGGCGTCCGCCGCCGGGCTGTTCGAGGTGGAACGACTCGATACGTTCGCAGGCGGCGAGGTAGACCGCCGCGGCCGGCGAGTTGGACTCGGCGGCTTTTTCCTTCAGTCCGAGCGGATTTCGTTTTTCGCGGAACGCCCGCAGGAACGCCTGGCTTTTCTTCATGGCGGAGATCAGGCTGCCGGCTTTTTCCAGCATGATGTACCAGACCGCGATGGAAATGATGAGAAGCAGAACGCAAATCCCCTGCCCGAGGCCGTCGCTTTCCTTGAAAGCATAGGCGATGCCGTTTGACGCGAGGAGAGGGGGAACAGAAAAAAAGATACTGGAAAACATGAAAGACACCTCATTTTCGGGAAAAAATCTTAAAAACTTTATAAATTACTTTGCCAAGACCGATTTTTCAATGTATATTGTATCTGTTTTTCTGTTTTTTTCGCATTTTTTCCGGAAGGAGACCAAAATCATGGCAAAACCATTCCCGATCCTCGGTTTCGACGTCGGCGGCACGAAGGTCGCCGTTTCGCTCGTCCTCAGCGACGGAACGCTCGTCGCGTCCAGCCGCGTCCCGAACAAGGAACGCGAACCGGACGACGTCCTGCCCGCGATGGTTTCCGCTGGCAAATCCCTGCTCGCAGACGCCGGAATGACCCGTGACGACCTGAAGGCGGTCGGCGTCTGCACGCCCTCGCCTCTCGACTTCAAGAACGGGATCGTGATGGCTCCTTCGAACATGAAGCTGTGGAAGCACGTCCCCATCCGCGACTACCTGTCCGAAGCGTTCGGGGTACGCGCCTTCTTCGATAACGACTCCAATGCATCCGGCCTGGCCGAATGGCTTTTCGGTTCCGGGATCGGTTCGCAGGACATGCTGTACCTTTCCATCAGCACGGGCATCGGCGCGGGCGTCATTGCAAACGGCCGCCTCGTGCGAGGCGCCACCTGCGATGCCGGCGAGGTCGGGCACATGGTCCTCGACGTGAACGGACCGCTCTGCAACTGCGGACTGCGCGGCTGCTGGGAAGCGTATTCCGGCGGGCGCGCCATCGCCCAACGCGTGCAGCGCGAACTCGCGAACAGCCCGAACAGCACCGTCGTGCGCCTCGCGGGCAGCATCGAAAACATCGACATGAAGACGATTTCCGATGCCGTCGAGGCGAACGACCCGTACGCCTGCGCCGTCTGGGACGAGATGATGGAACGCCACGCCCAGGCGATCGGCATGCTCCACAATATCTTCAACCCCTCGATCATCGCCCTCGGCACCATCGCCATCCAGTGCGGCGACCTCTTCATGAAGCCGCTCCTCGAACGCGTCAAGAAGTACGGCTGGAAGCAGCCCCGCGAGGCGTGCTCCATCATGCCCGGCAAGCTCGGAAGCAAGCTCGGCGAATACGCCGGAGCGGCCGTCGCGCTCTACGCGCTCCACGAGATCGGCGAGTGGGACCTGCCCTGGCAGAACAACTGAACGGCATTTCCTCCATGAGCAAAGTCAATATCAAAAAATACTACTCCACGAAACGCAAACGCGACGTCGTGACCGGCGCCGCCATCGTCCTGTTCGGAGTCCTGATCCTGTTCCAGCTCTATATCACGATCGTCTTCCCGCTTCAGCTGCGCCACCAGAAATTCCTGGTCCTCGAAATGGAGAAGGACGAGATGTACGAGCAGATCGACCGCATCCGCGACGCCATCCGAGCCACGAGGGGAAAGGATTTCGCCCAGAAAGGCGAAATCAAGCTCGTCGAAGGCATCCTGGACCAGTTCGCGCTCCATGTGCGTGAAAACGGCAAGGAAATGAACCTGGAGCAGGTGAGCGAACTGCGGAACGTGCTGTCGCGCTACGAACTGACCGTGATGACCTGGAAGGAGAAAAAAACGGACAACTACCACATCCGCCAGGACGTGCTCGACACGGTCCCCCACGCCCAATCGATCGAAACCAGTATCCTGAACACACATTGAGGTCATTTTCAATATGCTCCCGATGATTTCCCCCGAACGTTTCTCCACGCTCGTCAATGCCTCCAAACCGCTCCGCATCGCCGTACTCGGCGACCTCATGCTCGACACCTACATCTCCGGCAGCGCCTCGCGCCTCTCCCAGGAAGCCCCCGTACCCGTGCTCCGCGTCCGCAGCAAGAGCATCCGCCTCGGCGGCGCGGCAAACGTGATGCGCAACCTGAAGGCGCTTTCGCCCGAGGCGAAGATTTTCGCGTTCGGCATCGTCGGCGTCGACGAGCCCGGCGAAAAACTCCGCGCCCTGCTCGCCGGAGCCCGCATCAATACGAACGGGATCGTCGGCGTCCCCGGCCGCGTGACCATCGAGAAACAGCGCGTGATCGCCGGAAACCAGCAGATCGTCCGCATGGACTTCGAGGAGACCGCGCCCGTCGACACCGAGATCCGCGACAAACTCATCGAAACCCTGACCAAGAAGATTCGCCTGCACGAGCTCGACGCCGTCGTCATCGAGGACTACGCCAAGGGGCTGATCGGACAGGAAATGCTCGAGGCGATCGTCGCGACCGCCTCCCACGAGGGTATTTTCACCTCGCTTGATCCGCACCCCGGCAACCCGGTCCGGGCCAGGGGCATTTCCCTCATGACCCCGAACCGCGCCGAGGCGTTCGCGCTCGCCGGGATGTACCACACCGACCCCGCCGACGATCCGGCGAAGGACACCGCGTTGCAGTCCGTCGCGGCGAAGATACGCAAGGAATGGGCTCCCGACATCCTGCTCATCACGCTGGGGCATCAGGGCATGGCGCTGTACTCCGAGAAGGAGCCGCGCGGATTCACGATCCCGACCATCGCGCGTGAAGTCTTCGACGTCTCCGGCGCAGGCGACACCGTCATTTCCGCGTTCACGCTGTACCACGCCGCAGGCGCGACCGACCGCGAAGCCGCCCTTATCTCAAACCAGGCGGCGGGCATCGTCGTCGGAAAAGCCGGCACCGCCACGACCGATCCGACGGAGATCGCCGCGTCGTTCAAGCTGGAAGCGGAGAAACGCAATGCCTGATATGCCGGACGGAACCGGCTCCGTTCAACGCCCAATCATCCTTGCCTCCGCCTCGCCGCGCAGGTCCGCCCTGCTCCGGGAAGCCGGTCCAACGTTCGCATCCATGCGGATCATGACCTCGGACGTGGAGGAGGGAAACGACCCGCTGGAGAACGCCATGCGAAAAGCAGAGGCGGTCGCCAAGCTGAATCCGCAGGCGCTCGTGATCGGCGCGGACACCGTGATCCGGTTCGAGGGCGAAACGATCGGCAAGCCCGCCGACCTCGAAGACGCGAAACGGATCCTCGCAAGGCTTTCCGGCCGCACGCACGATGTGGCGACCGGGGTCTGCGTCCGCTGCGTCGAGGCCGGCATTTTGGTTCGTTTCGAAGAGGCCACGCATGTAAGATTCCGCACCCTGACGCACGAAATCATCGACAAATATGTGCAGGACGTCAATGTGCTGGACAAAGCCGGGGCGTACGCGATCCAGGAGCACGGCGAGGACATCATCGAATCCATCGACGGCTCGCTCACGAACGTGATCGGGCTCCCCGTGGAACGTCTGAAAGAGACGTTCGAATATCTGCTGAAGCTCGCCTGACCGCTTCCCCCTCAAGCCTTTTTTGAGTTCCAGCTATTGAAAAATCGCGTTCGTGCGTTATATTTAGATAGTCTTTTTCACAAAACAAATACCTCCCTGTCAGGGGGAATCCACAGCAATCAGAGCATACCATGGCTGACAAAAAAATGATCTTGAGCGGCGACGGCGCGATCGCCTACGGCGCGAAAGCGTGCGGCGTGACGCTTGGCGCGGGCTATCCCGGCACGCCGTCCACGGAAATCCTTGAAACCCTCACATCCATCGGCGGGGCGGCCCAATGGTCGCCCAACGAGAAAGTCGCGCTCGAAGTCGCGACGGGCGTCTCGCTCGGCAACGGCCGCGCGTTGGTGACTATGAAGCATGTCGGGCTGAACGTGGCGGCCGATCCGCTGTTCACGCTGACCTACATGGGCGTCAACGGCGGCCTCGTCATCGTCTCCGCGGACGATCCGGGCATGGTCTCGAGCCAGAACGAGCAGGACAACCGCAATTACGCGAAGTTCGCGCAGATGCCGATGCTGGAGCCGTCCTCCAGCCAGGAAGCCTACGACCTGACCATCCGCGCGTTCGAGCTCTCCGAAAAGTTCAAGGTGCCGGTCCTGCTCCGCATGACCACCCGCGTCTGCCACTCCATGGGCCCCGTCGAGCTCTGGAAGGCCCCCGAGGCGTTCCGGCCGGCCCCGTACAGGGCCGACGCCACGACGAAGGTCATGATCCCGGCCTACGCCCGCCGCGCCCACGTCCGCCTCATCCAGGTGATGAAGGACCTCGCGGCGTATAACGAATCCTCCGATCTGCACGCGGTCCTCAACGCCGGTTCCTCCGAGCTCGGCGTCCTCAGCTCCGGCGTGAGCGTCCAGCATGTGCTGGAGGCCGCCCCGGATGCCTCCGTGCTCCAGCTGAAAATGACCTGGCCGCTCCCGATGGACGCCATCCGCAAGTTCGCGGGGGGCGTCAAGCGCTTCGTCGTCGTCGAGGAAGGCAGCCGCTTCCTGGAGGAGAATCTCCGCGCCGCCGGGATCCCGGTCGAGGGCAAGGAAGACGTGTTCGAATGCGGCGAGCTCTCCGTGGGGCGCGTGAAACAACTCCTCGCGCACGACACCACGCCGCCCCCCGCGGGCGCTCCGGGCCGTCCCCCGGCGCTCTGCCCCGGCTGTCCGCACCGCAAGACGTTCGAACTGCTCAGCGACCTGAAGCTGACCGTGCTGGGCGACATCGGCTGCTACACGCTCGGCGTGCTCCCGCCGTTCAATGCCATGGACGCCTCCGAATGCATGGGCGCGAGCATCGGCATGGGCCTCGGTCTCAGGCGTTCGCTCGGCAATACGCCCGAAGCACGCCGCGTGGTCAGCGTCATCGGCGACAGCACGTTCCTGCACAGCGGCCTGACCGGCGTCGTCGACATGGTCTACAATAAGCCCGCGACCGGTCACGTGGTCCTGTTGCTCGACAACGGCACGACCGCCATGACCGGACTCCAGGAACACGCCGCCACCGGCTACCACCTGGACAAGACTCCGGCGGTTCCGATCAAGCTCGAAGACGTCTGCCGTTCGCTCGGCGTCGACCACGTCGACGTCGTGGACCCCGTCGGCGACAACGACGGCTACCGCGCGCTCCTGCAGGAACGTCTGGCGTCCAACGACGCCACGGTCATCATCGTGCGCCGTCCCTGCCTGATGCAAATGAAAAAGATGGCGAAAATGGCCAATCATACCGAGGTGAAAAAATGAGTCGTGACATTACCAACGTCCTGTTCGTCGGCATCGGCGGCCAGGGTATCATCCGCGCATCCGATATGCTCACCGAAGCGGCTTTCCGCCTCGGATTCGACGTCAAAAAAAGCGAACTCCACGGCATGAGCCAGCGCGGCGGCTCCGTCTCCAGCGACGTCCGCTTCGGCAAGAAAGTCCTCAGCCCGATGGTCCCGGTCGGCATGACCGACTACCTCGTGGCCGTCTCCGAAGACCAGATCGAAGTCGCCCGCCCGTATCTGAACGACGCCACGGTCATTGTGCGCCCGTCCGACCTGTCCGCCGACGACGCGAAGTCCCGCATGGCGAACATCGCGATGCTGGGCGTGCTGAACCGCTACCTCAAATTCCCCGCGGACCTGTGGGAGGCCCTGATCCGCGAGAACTTCGCCGGCCCGGTCGGCGAGGCGAACGTCCAGGCGTTCCGCCGCGGCGCGAACATCTGACCCGCGCGGCACAAATCCAAAGCAAAACGAAGTCCCCGAAGCCGCAACAGGCTCCGGGGACTCTTTTGTTCTCGGCGAGACGGGTTTTATTCGATCGTCTTCGAATCCAGGCCGAACTGCTCGAACCCGAGGTTGGTGATCGGATGTTCGATGCCGTGGATCAGATCGTTCTCCGTCGCGTTCAGCTCGTCGTGGAGCGATTCCGGCACGTTGTCGGACGGCTGGGCATATTCGGCGTGCACGGAGAGGATCAGCTCGGTCTCGCGGGCGGATTCGGATTCCGAGGAGAACGCCCAGCCGAGGATCGGGATGTCCTTCAGGATCGGGATGCCGGACACGCTGCGGACAATCTGCTTGCGCTTGATGCCGCCGATCACGAAGTCGCGCGCCTCGTACCCCAGGTGGATTTCCGTCTCGAAATCGGACTTGCTGAGGCGGGGCGTGCCGTCGCTGTTCCAGCCGAGCAGGCTCACGCCGGAGACCTTGATCGGCAGGACGGACGCTTTTTCGGCCACGACCGGGGTGACCTCCATGCTGAACTTGAAGCCTTCGGACGCCTTCGTGTTCTGGCGATTGCCATGTTCGATCGGAACGTCCGCGCCCGCGGGAAGTTTCGGCTTGCCGTCGATCAGGATGCCGTCGTTGATGGAGGTGTCATCCGACCTTCGCGCGCCCGGTGGAGGTCAGGAAGTCAAAATACTTCGTGTTCCACTTCGGATTGAAGTTGAAGAAGTCGGTGCGGCTGCTGTGGGAGCCGTCGATGCCGCCCGCGAACGTCCGCGCCCAGTTGTTGCGGTAGCGGCCGCCGACGGAGAAGAAGTCGATCCCGTCGTTGTTCTTCCAGCTCTGGAAGTCGACGCCGAGTTTGTCGTCGTTCTCCGTGCTGACCTCGTAGAGGCAGTACGAGAGGCGGATTTCCGGCATCGGCTTGTCATACGATTCCAGCTGCTCCTTGATGCCGTTCCAGCTCCAGTAGGACGAGGCGACGAAGAGAGCGTTCAGGCCGCCGTCGACGACCAGTTTGTCCACGCCGTGCGAGAATTCGACGTCCTCGGTGGTCGCGCCGACTCTCAGAAGCATTTCGCGGAGGTTGGCGGCAGTGTTCGCTTTCGGGAAGTAGAGGAACAGGCCCTTGCCCGTGATGAGCTCCATGCCGGGCTGATCCAGACCCGCGATGATCTCGTCGATGCTGTCGCCTTTTCCGCGGTTCTCAAACCGGTAGTCCTCGGCGGAAACCAGCACGATGCCGCGTCCGTCATTGTACCTGACGGCGTCAACCGCAACGGGGTTTCCCACGACCTGTGTGGCATTCACCACGCCCTGAATATAGCCTCGGATCGTATAGGGATTGGTGTGTTTCAGCTCGTACAGCTTCGTGATGACGAAGGGGTCGGTATTGCCGCGGATGAAATGAACGGCATCTTCGCCGTCCTTCAGGTCCACGCGGATCTGCGTCTGGACGGTGCTGCTGCCGTAGCCTTCCGTGGGGGCGTTGTTGTACGCCTGGGGCGAGCCGGGAATCCCGTGCGGGGTGAAATCGACCGACACATCATCATCGGAAAACACGGAGACGGCTGCGAGGAGAAACGCAGTTGCGAAAAGATGTTTCATCATGGTTTTCATGGTTCATGCTCCTTTCCCGATCAGCGGTCGGGACCGAAATCGGATTCGACGATAGGTTCGGCAGCCAGGATCGGGCCGTCCGGGTGAACGAGCGAGGCTTCGGCGGTCACGACGACGTAGGTCCGCTCCCTGATGCTGGTGGTGGTGCCGAAGAGGTATTTCAGCACGGGGATCTTCACCAGGAACGGGATGCCTACGGTCTGCTCCACGTCGTTTTCGCGGACATAGGACGCCAGGAGCTTTTCGGTCTTGAACCCGAGCGTAAGCTCGCCGGAGGCTGTGGCGACGTCGCCGAGTTCGTCGCCGCGGTTGCTCCGCTCCGTCACGCTCTTCGACGCGAGCTTGTAGGCGAACACGACCCCGCCGTCGGACGTTTCATAATATTCCTGCGTGGAGGGGATACGGCCCCTCAGCGCGGCCTGTTCCTCCCTTGCAGCGTCGAAACAGATGACCGGGTTGATCACGGAGAGCGTGATGCTGCTGTCGCCGCCCGTGACCACGCTCATGCGGTCGTCGTCGTCCTTCGCGATATTCTCATAGCCGGGCACGAGGCTGGCTTTGTAGATTTTCGGCAGGTGCTGGTTCTGCTCTTCCGTCTCGTAGACCGGCGTATTCACGAACGTGAGTTCGGCTTCCGCGGCGAGTTTCGCGTTGCCGGACTGCTGAAGCACGCGGATGAAGCTCAGATCGAACTTCGGCGCGGTAAAGAATCCGCCGTACCCCCAGCCCGAGGAGAAATCTTTCGTGAGGTCAACCAGCTGAGTCGCCCCGCCGACGAGATTCCAGACCGCCTCGTTGGAGAAGATCTTCCCGGTGTCGAATCCGGCGGAAAAGATGTCGAGGCCGGGGCCGTTCTTCCATGCCAGGTAGTCCAGCCCGATGTCGCGCAGCTTGCTTTCGCGGATCTCGTAGTATTTGAGCTTGAGGTTGACCTGCGGAAGCGGCCGGTCCAGATACTTGATCCAGTTGAGCGCGGCCATCGCGGCGGCCCGGTCGTCCTTCCAGTAGATCGTGTTCGTGTCCTCGTTCAGGTAGATCGTGCCTTCCGGGCTCCTCAACCCGGCGTTGATGATGCGGAGCATCTCGGTCCCGAGGCGGTAGTTCGGGTGATAGGTCACCCGGGTGACGCCGGTCCCCTCGATGATGGAGCCGTATTCGTCCGGCTTGCCAGGCACGTCCAGTCCGGCGATCAGCGCGTCCACGTAGGGGATGAAGTCTTCTCCGGTCGAGACAAGCAGATAGTGCTTGTCGGCATTGTTGTTGTTCACACGGTCCACCAGCGAAAACGCATTGTAGCGGGTGATTGCGGCGAGGATGAACGGGCGGACGTCGGGCGGCTTCGTGTATTTCAGCTCATAGAGCCTGCTGGCGAAGCGGACCTGGGCGTAAGGATCAACAAAGCAAAATGTTTCAGGCAGTTTGCGTTTGTCTTTCGAGTGGATTGTGGGTCTTTCATTTGTAGCAATCCTTATGGTGAGGGGTATTGGGGATTGCACAGGAAAGATCAGGAAGCCGGATACGGATGAACGTCTCCAAGCCACCCGTATCTTCCCCGGCAAAGGGTTAGCGGGCGGCTCGTCAAATAATAATATCAATCGCGATGAACGCAAAAAGGCTGATCTGAGCGGAAACAATGCGGGATCTCACGGCGGAGCGGGCCCCGTCATGTCTGCCGAGATCATCTGTAGTGTGAGAAACCATATCAGCCTCTGTTTGCAGTAAAAGTTATAAGCATATAAAATAGCATGCATTATGAAAAAGTCAAGTCGGGAATCATGAAACATAACCGAAAAAGACGTGAAATGCAACTTCGCGGAAAATACAGCTTTCGTCCTTTTTTTAAGTTTCAAATCATAAAACGCGAGTTT
Organism: uncultured bacterium; assembly: GCA_902762495.1. GTDB lineage: Bacteria > Verrucomicrobiota > Lentisphaeria > Victivallales > UBA1829 > UBA1732. The sequence continues at coordinate 54,749 of CACWOL010000013.1, forward strand.
TTTTATCCTTTTTCGCGTGAGCCGCCTTGATAATAGTACGCGCGAGGGGTATATTATTAGTCAAAACTTCAGGCAGAAATATGGAACCGCCATATCTTCGTACGGTCCGCCCTGAAGAACAAAAAACTAACCCAAGGCACCATCATGAAACCCACCCAGGCAGTCCCGATGAATCCCATCAGCGCGATGGACTTCATCCCGCAGGAACAGCTTCATTCGCTCCAGCTCGCACGCCTCCGCGAAATGGTCGACCTCGCCTACGCCAACGTCCCGCTCTTCAAGGCGCGTCTGGACGAGCGCGGCATCAAACCCGACGACATCCAGAAGCTCGAGGACATCCGGCTGCTTCCGTTTACGGTGAAGGCCGACCTCCGCGACACCTATCCCTTCGGCCTCTTCGCCTCGCCGATGAAGGACATCGTGCGCCTCCATGCGTCCAGCGGCACAACCGGCAAGCCCATCGTGGTGGCGTATACCCGCCAGGACCTCGACGTGTGGTCGACCGCCGTCGCGCGCGCCCTCGCCGCGGTCGGCGTCCATGAAGGCGACATCGCGCAGGTCTCCTACGGCTACGGCCTCTTCACCGGCGGCCTCGGCGCGCACAGCGGATTCGAGAAGATCGGCGCGACCGTGATCCCGGCGTCCGGCGGCAATACAGAACGCCAGGTAATGCTGATGAAGGATTTTGGCGTGACCTGCGTGGCATGCACCCCGAGCTACTTCCTGCACATGATCGAGACCGCCGAAAAAATGGGCATCGACATGCGCGAACTCCCCGTCCGCCTCGGCATCTTCGGCGCGGAACCCTGGACCGAAGCCATGCGCGCCCAGATCGAGAAGAAGTCCGGCATCAAAGCGTATGACATCTACGGCCTCTCCGAGATCGTCGGACCCGGCGTCGGCTGCTCCTGCCCCGAACAGGAAGGCCTCCACATCTTCGAAGACTTCTTCTATCCCGAGATCATCGACCCCGCCACCGGCGAAGTCCTCCCGGACGGCCAGGAAGGCGAACTCGTCCTCACCACGCTGGCGAAGCACGCCATGCCCATGATCCGCTACCGCACCCGCGACATCACCAGCATCATGACCTCGAAATGCGCCTGCGGACGCACCATCCGCCGCATCAGCAAGATCGGCCGCCGCAGCGACGACATGTTCATCATCCGCGGCGTGAACGTCTTCCCGACCCAGATCGAGACCGCGATCATGAGCGTGGAATCGGTCCTGCCCGTGTACCAGATCATCCTGACCCGCGACCACGGCCTGGACAACATCGAGGTCGATATCGAGGTCAACGAGGCCATCTTCCACGACCGCGTGTCCGCCATCGAGGACATCCGCCACACCATCGGCCACGCCATCGAACGCATCCTCGGCATCCGCGTCTTCGTCAAGATGTGCGCCCCGAACTCCATCCCGAGAAGCGAAGGCAAGGCCAAACGCGTGATCGACCGCCGCAACCTCAACGCATAACACAGGAGACGTCAGCATGAAACTCAAACAGATTTCTCTCTTCGTCGAGAACAAGCCCGGCACGGTCAACGCCGCGCTGAAACTCCTGGCCGACAACGGGGTCAACATCTCCACGCTCTCGCTCAGCGACAGCAAATTCTTCGGCGTGCTGCGTCTCCTGATCCGCGACTGGGAAAAGGCGCGCGACCTCCTCGAAGCGCACAATTTCGCCGTCAAGATCACCGACGTCGTCGCGATCGAAGTCGACCACGCCGCCGGCAGCCTCTCCAAGATCCTCGAAGTCCTCGACCGGCATCAGGTCAACATCGAATACCTGTACGCCTTCGCCGCCGGACTCCACGGCAAGGCCGCCATCATCTTCCGGTTCGCCGACCCCGACGACGCCATCGAAAAGATCAAGAGCGAACTCAAGATCGTCGAACCTCTCGATCTCTTCCGCGAGATCCCGAATTGATGGAATTGTCCGTTCCGGTTTCGCGTATCGCGTTCGGAGGTGACGGCGTGGGCCGGCTCCCGGACGGCAAGGTCTGTTTCATCCCGGGCGCTCTGCCCGGGGAAACGGTCCGCGCGGAAATCACCCATGAGGCGAAGTCGTTTTCGCGCGCCGGAGTTCTGGACGTGCTGACGGCTTCGCCCGAACGCGTCAAGCCGGACTGCCCGCTCGCCGGAACCTGTCCCGGCTGCGTGTACCGTCATGTCTCCTACGACTGCGAACTGGAATGGAAGGACCGTCAGTTTCACGATTTCCTCACGCGCGGCAATCCCGCCGGAAAAGACATCCGGTTTCTGCCGCCGCTGGGCGCGCCGTCCCGCAACGGCTGCCGGAACAAACTGACATTTGTCTGCGAAAACGGCGCGTTCTGTTACCGCGGACTCGACAACATAACGGCGGTCCCCGTGCAGGACTGCCTGCTCGGACACCCCGCCATCCGCGAACTCCTCAAGACCGCCGAACCCGGCGCGGACGGACAGAAACGCACGTTCCGCCGGACGCTTCACGACGGCGCACTGGACTCCGGTTCGGAGGAATGGAAAACGATCACGCATCTGACGGAACAGCTCGGTCCGTACGGGGAGTTCCGCGTGCCGAAGACTTCGTTCTTCCAGGTCAACCCGGACATGTCGCCGAAGCTGGCGGAACGCGTGCTTACATTATTGAAAGATACTGAAACACAGCAGTTTCTCGAGCTTTACTGCGGCATCGGCGTCTTCTCCATCCTCGCGGCGGAAGCGATCCCCGGACTCACGGCGCGCGCGGTCGAGCTGGACAAAGCGGCGATCGACGCGGCGAAATTCAATGCCGCGCGGCATGGCGTCGCCGAGCGCTGCACGTTTCTGGCGGCGGACGCGGGCGAAGCGTTCCATACGCTGGTATCCTCCTGCGATCCGGCGAAGTGTTGCGTCCTCGTGGATCCGCCGAGAACGGGTCTCCCGGGCTCTCTGACGCGCGAAATCGGGGAATTCGGCCCGGAGACTGTCCTGTATGTTTCCTGCGGCCCTGACACGCTCCGGCGCGATGCCGACCGTCTCGCTAAACACGGCTACGTCATTCAGACGGCCGGCATGATCGACATGTTCCCCGCCACCGGCCACTTCGAGTCCGTTACGCTTTTCCGGAGGTGTGCATCATGACGCCGGAAGACAGATTCGGGCACAGACAGCGCCTGCGCGAGAAGTTCGAGAAGCACGAACAAGATGCGTTTCTCGACTACGAACTGCTGGAACTGATCCTGACGTATTCCATCCCGCGCCGTGACGTGAAACCTATCGCAAAGGAACTGATGAACCGGTTCCACACGTTCCCCGGCGTCATGGATGCCAGCCCCGAGGATCTGGCGCAGGTGCCCGGCCTCGGTCAGAACTCCGTCACGCTGCTGAAACTGATCCGCTGCGCGAACGTGCGGTATCTGGCGCGGACGATGGAGTCGCTGCCGCTGCTGGATTCGCCGCGCATCTTCGCCGACTACGCCCGCATGCGGCTCGGCGACAAAAACAACGAAGTCACCCTCATTTTCTACCTGAACACGCAGAACCGCCTGATCCGCTGCGACGCGCCGGGTTCCGGCTCGGTCGACGCCGTGAGCATCTACCCGTCCGAAGTCGCGAAAACCGCCCTGCTCTGCGGCGCGCGTTCGGTCGTCCTCTGCCACAACCATCCCGGCGGAAACTTCATGCCGTCCCGCGATGACGATGCCATCACGTTCAGCATCTGCAAGGCGCTCACCGCGCTCGGGCTCGTCCTGCTGGACCATGTGATCGTGTCGCGGTTCGGGTTCTACAGCTACCGCGAGCACGAACATGAACGCGGACGCGCCAATCTGCTGTCGAAACTGGAAGGAGATTGCACATGATTTTCGGAATCGGAACGGACATCGCCGACTGCGTCCGCGTGGGCTCCATCTACGCGAAGCACGGCCACCATTTCGTCAAAAATATCCTCACGCCTGCCGAACTCGAACGCATGGCGGAGCTGAAGGACCCGAAGGAATATATCGCGGGACGCTGGGCGGCCAAGGAGGCATTCTCCAAGGCGCTCGGCACCGGCATGTGCGCGGAATGCGCCTTCGTGGAGATCGAGGTGCTGTCCGACGAACGCGGCAAGCCGTTCGTGAAGCTGTACGCCGCGACCGCCGAGACCGCGAAACGCCTCGGCATCACTCGCATCCACGTCTCCATCAGCCACGAACGCGAGCTCGCAACGGCATTCGTCGTGCTCGAAACGGCGGACGGCGCGGCACAGGACAACAAGGAGGCCAAACCATGACCATCCGGCCCGAACAATGGCGTGAAGGACTGCTCGTGCGTTCGCCGAACTGGCTCGGCGACCTCGTGATGACGTTTCCCGCGCTCATGCTCCTGAAACGCCTCCTCCCCGAATTCTGCTCCCTCTCCGTGATCTGTCCCGCCGGACTCGCGCCCGTGCTCGATGCGCTGGACGAGACAGTCGACGAGATCGTTCCCGTCGCCGATCCGCACGCATTCCCGACGAAAAAAGAACTATTCCCGCTCGTACACCGGCATTTCGGCGCGGGCATCCTGTTCAACAACTCGCTCCGGGACGCCGTCGTGATGCGCCGTCTGGGCGTGAAGCCTCTCTACGGCGCGGCGGCGCGCGGACGCTCCATCCTGCTCCGCGAACCGATCACATTCCCCAAGCGCGTCTCCGGCCAGCTCAATCCGCCGCATCAGGCGAGACGCTGCCTTGAAGTCGCGAAGAAGCTCGGCATCGACGACTGGGACGGTGTCTCCATGCCCGCCATTCATCCTGATTTCGACGCTAAACGCTTTGAACTTGCGTTCGAACGCCCCTTCCCCGATGAGAAACACCCCGTTCTCGCAGTCGCGCCGGGGGCGGCGTTCGGCGACGCAAAACGCTGGGACGCGAGCGCGTTCCACGCCGTGGCGGACCACTGGCAGAGGAAACGCAACGGATTCGTGATCCTGCTCGGGTCGAAGACGGAAGCGCCGATCTGCGACAAATGCGCCGAGGGACTGACGCCAAGCCTGACGCTGAACCTTGCCGGGAAGACATCGCTCCACGCGCTCATGTTCATCCTGAAGCATGCCGCATACTGCGTCGCGAACGACAGCGGCATCATGCACCTCGCCGCCGCCATAGGCACGCCGGGCACCGCCGTCTTCGGCTCCACCGACATGGCCGCCACAGGGCCGCTTTCCCCGAAATGGAACGTCCTGTACCGGAAGGAATCCTGCTCGCCGTGTTTCAAGCACGTCTGCCCGCTCGGCACGCGCGCCTGCATGCAGGCGATCAAGGTCGCCGATGTGCTGAAGACCCTCCCGAAGCCCTGAAACAGGATACGTCTGCCTTATATCCTCTTCCCCCAGAAAGCGTATAATGTTTCGTCGTTCATGATGACGTCAAGGTTATCATTGAGCACGTCGAGCGCTTTCTGATAATCGGAAGCGGATAGTACGGAACGGATCCATTCGGGGGATAACAGCTCCATTTCCGTCGAGATATACACGATCCATTCCGCATGGGCAAAACTCAGATTCTCCTTCAGCTCGGAGAACAGGGCGTCCGGGCTGAACTCAGGAATGCCCGGCGACAGCCGGAACAGCACGTCAAGCACGCTTTCCACCGAGTTGCAACCGGACGGATAAAGACCGTGATCGCCGTTTCCTTCCAGTAAAAACGATGATGTCGCTTTCCGGAAAAGATTGTGGAATGCGGAAACGACCGGAGCGATCAAATCATCCTCTTTCAACCGTTCACAGTTGTCCTCGATCCAAACGGAAAAGTGTTCGAGGAAATCGCATGCATCCGCCTGATTTTCGATGTAAGCACAAGCGAGAGGGATATAATAGCCCACCTCTTCGTAAGTCCCGGCGGGCAGCTTCCCCTGAAAAAGACAATCGAAGTCACGCCAGTCAAGCTCCGTATCCTTTTTCGACAGGATCCCGGCCAGTTCCTCCTGCGAGAAATCACTCATCGGATCGCTCAGGCGCACTGGCTTTTTGTATTTCATGATCGTCTCCCGTTTTGATGGTTTGTTTTTACCATTACTATAGCTGTCGTCAATCTGATTTCAAGCCGAAATACGCTTTTTTCATGTGCTTTAGAAAAAAGCGGACAGCGGTTGCAACTCTCAGTTGCCCTGTACGATTCTCACTTTCGCCCAGGCGAAAAGCTGTCTTGAGGCGGAGGAGAAATCAACGGGAGTACCGTTTTTCATGACAAGATATGACTGGACGATCTCTTTGTCGGCGGCGGATGCATGCTGTAAAAGCTCATCCAGGCGGGAGCAGTATATCCCGATACGGCGGTATGTGGTCGCGCGAATGGCAAAAATCGCCGTCTTATACAGGTCGCGGAGGATGGCTTCATCCTTTTCGTAAAGCATGTTGTGGACGCAGGCGTGGTAAACGCCGCAGGCTCCGGTCAGAATCGCGCGGTCGATATCGCCGGGTTTGACGACCGCAAGCACGTCGTCCAGACTGCCGATCAGAGGTTTCGTGTCGCGGCAGAACTGGAACAGCTCCGAGGGTTCCCAGTGCAGGAGTTCCTCTTTGCCGGACAGGAACCCGCAGACCAGCTCCCTGTGGTCGAGCAAAACCAGCATGGCGTCATAGGACGCGATATCCTCCGGGGTCAGCGCGTCCAGGATCACGACCGGGTCGATGTCACTGGATTCCGTCGCTTCACCGCGGGCATAGCTCCCCTGAAGCCCGGCGAACCACACGCGTTCCCCGAACGTCTTCCGCAGAGACTGCGCAAAGCGTTCCAGCCAGGATTCAAGGTCGATCATAACGTCCTCCGTTCGGGTGGCTCAGTCCTCTTTTTCGAATTCCGCGGCCTGTTCTTCGACTTCGGGCTGAAGCGTCTCGACCATCTGCTCCAGGACTTCCAGGAAGATCTGCTGTTTCTTCTCGTCGATGTTGCGGAAGAAATGATCCATGTAGTCGGTGAAATAGTTGTCGTGGCGGCGTTTCAGCGCGATGCCCTGTTTCGTGAGGGAGATATGGATTGCGCGGCGGTCTTCGCTGGACTGTTCACGCTGGACGATGCCGTCCTCCACGAGGGAGTCGATCGTCTGGGACACGGCGCCGGGGGTCAGGCCGAAGACTTCGGCGATGTCCTTCAGCATCGGGGGCTGGTCCATGTTGGCGAAAAGATAGCTGATGACGCGGATCTTGCCGAGCGTTATCTTCTTGTTGTTGAGCGTGTTTCCGGGCGCACCGAGAACGCGGAGCAAGTCGGTGATTTGAAAGAGGAGTTCCCAGGACATCTGGGGTGTGCGGCGGGAGGCGGGGGTGGCCGGCATATTGTTTATTCTCCTTACCATTTAAGGCGTATGATTGTTTTAACAGGGGAAATATGTTGGTATTATACTATACAACATAAAAATGAAAAAGCAAGCCGGAAGTCTGAAAAATGCAATATATATAGAAAATGCCCGAAATGCCACGAAGAACATGCGAACGGATAAAGAAAAATCAGCCGCGTCCGAGCGAGTTTTCCCCGCCTGCGAACTGGTCCAGACCGTAATCGGCGGCCGCCGAGGACTTCCAGCCGCGCTGCCGCGCCGCCTCGTACAGCAGGATGGTCGCGGCGGTCGCCACGTTCAGGGAATCCATCAGCCCGAGCATCGGGATCACGACCTTCTGATCGGCGGAATCCATCCAGTACGGGGTCAGGCCGAACTGCTCCGCGCCGACCACAATCGCCACGCCGTGCGCCATGTCCGCATCCGTGAAATTCTGCTTGGTGTGCGGCGTGGCGGCGAGCGTGCGGATGCCGAAGGAACGGAGCCAGGCGAGGCATTCCTCGGAGGTGGCCTCGGCAAGCGGGACGGAGAAGATCGCGCCGGTGCTGGCGCGAATCACGTTCGGATTGTAGAAGTCGGTCTGCTTGTTGCAGACGATCATGGCAGTGGCGCCGACGGCATCCGCGCTGCGGAGCATGGAGCCGAGGTTGCCGGGCTTTTCGATGGTCTCCGCCACGAGGTAAAGGCCGTTTTTCACCTTCGGGATGTCGGCGAGCGTCTTGCGTTTGACCTCGATCACGGCGATCAGCCCCTCGGGACGGTCGCGGTAGGCAAGCTTGCGGAGGATGTCCTCGGTGCAGCGGTAGAGCGACGCGCCGTGCGCGGCGAGGGAATCCAGCAGCGCGTCTTCGTTTTCGCCGAGGAAGAGCTCGGGGCAGTAGAAGACCTCGTGGAACTTCAGGCCAATGGCGTCCGCGCGGAAGAGTTCGCGGTAGCCCTCAAGCAGCGTCACGCCCTGCGCGTCGCGTTCCTTGCGTTCGCGCAGGGATGCGGCGTATTTGACCTTCGGGTTCTTCAGACTGGTGAGGAGTTCGTCGTGCCGCATGAGTGCTGCCGGGGTGGGGTCGTGCCGTTGTCAGGCTTTTTTGTCCGCGAGGAGCTTGCGAACGCCGGCGAGTTTCACGCAGACGCAGAAGAGCTCGATGGCGGTCTTCAGTTCGTCGAGCGGGGGATAGGACGGCGCGATGCGGATGTTGCGGTCGAGCGGATCATGGTGCAGCGGGAACGTCGAGCCGGGGCCGGTCAGTTTGACGCCGGCTTCTTTCGCGAGCTCGATGACGGCTGTCGCGCAGCCGGGGATGGTGTCGAGGGCGATGAAGTAGCCGCCCTTCGGACGGATCCAGGAGGCAAGCCCGGTCTCGCCGAGTTCGCGTTCGAGCGTATTGAGCACGAGGTCGAATTTCGGGCGGAGTTCGCGCGCCAGGACGCGCATGTGTTCGCGGACGCCCTCGGCGCTCTTCAGATAACGCACGGTGCGGAGCTGGTTGAGCTTGTCCGGGCCGATGGTCTGGATGCTCATGTGATGCTTCAGTTCAGCGAAGTTGCCGGGTCCGGTGGCGAGCAGCGCCACGCCCGCGCCGGGGAACGTGATCTTCGAGGTGGAGAAGAAGTAGTAGACGCGTTCGGGATTGCCCGCGGCCTCGGCGCTCGCGAAGATGTCCTTCAGATGGCATTCCTCGTAGATGTGATGCACGCCGTAGGCGTTGTCCCAGAATATGCGGAAATCGGGCGCGGCGGTGTGCATGGAGGCGAGGCGGTCGACGGTCTCGTCCGAGTAGCACACGCCCTGCGGATTGGAGTACAGCGGGACGCACCAGATGCCCTTCACAGCGGGGTCGGAACCGGCGAGCTTCTCGACCATGAACATGTCGGGGCCTTCGGGCGTCATCGGGACCGGGATCATTTCGATGCCGAGGTCCTCGCAGATCGCGAAATGGCGGTCGTAGCCGGGACACGGACAGAGGAATTTGACGGCGGGGAGGCGTCCCCACGGCGTATGGCCGTGCGTGCCGAACACCCAGTGGCGGACGATCGTGTCGTACATCATGTTCAGGCTGGAGTTGCCGCCGATCATGAGGCGGTCGCGCGGGATGCCGAGGAGCTCGGAGAAGAGCTTGCGCGCCTCGTGGATGCCTTCCAGACAGCCGTAGTTGCGCGCGTCGATGCCGCCCTCGACCATGTAGCCGTCGAGGCGGTCCAGGATGCCGTTCGTCAGGTCAAGCTGGCTGCCGGAGGGTTTCCCGCGAGACATGTCGAGCTTGAGGTTGCGGGCCTGGTATCCGGCATACTGGCGTTCAAGGTCGGCCTGAATCTCTCTCAGGCGTTCCGCGGACTGTTCGGTATAGTTATCCATCTCTGGGACAGGGTCCTATGCTGAATTGATTGATTTTTAGACAAAACCTATTAATATACAGCATATTTCACTAAATTTCAAATCATTTGCCGGAAAAAACGCGTTTTTCAGGCGGAAAAAAGAGGAAACGAGGGCGGCAGGCAGGCTCAGTAGAGCGAATCCTGCCAGTGGGACGCCAGTTCGGGATTGCTTTTGCGGAGCTTCTCGAACACGCTGTTTTCGATCTGGCGGATACGTTCGCGGCTCAGCTGGAACTCCTCGGCGATCTGCCGGATGCTCATCGGCTCATAGCCGCCCAGCCCGAACCGCATCTGGATGAACTTGCGGTCGCGTTCGGGGAGGCCGTCGACGGCCCTGTGCACGACGTCGCGCAGGAACTGGAACGACAGGTGCAGTTCCGGGTTGAAATCGTCGTTGTCGGCGGGCGTGCCGAACCGGTCCTCCTGCGTGATCTCGGAATCCTCGGAAAGCGCGTTGGAATGGAGCGGGGCCTGGAGCGAAATCTGCTGGCGCGCCATCTGCCGGATGGCGTGGATGCGGGCTTTCGGCATTTCGAGCTCGGCGGCGAGCTCCTCCACGGTCGGCTCCTCGCCGAACCGCTTGACGTATGCCTGTTCGGCACGGTTGATGCGCGAAATCGTCGCGAGCATGTGCTGCGGGATGCGGATCACACGGGTCTGACGCGCCAGCGCGCGCATGATCTCGTGGCGGATCCACCACGTGGCGTATGTGGAGAATTTATGGCCGAGGCTGCTATCGAACCGGTCGAGCGCCTTCACGAGCCCGATGTTGCCCTCCTGCACGATGTCGATCAGCTGCTGTGACTGGCTGCAGGACTGTTTCGCGAGGCTGATCACAAGCCGCAGATGCGAGTACAGAATGCGCTGGCGGAGGCCTTCCATCCGCTCGAATGCATCCTTCATGTTCCGGTACACGGACAGACAGAGTTCGCGGTCCGGCATCAGGCGGTTGCGGAAAAGCTCGTCCATGGCGGGCGTTTCCGGCGTGGTGCACCAGGAGGACACGACATGATACCACTCCATGACCTTCAGCGTGGAGACCGGATAGCGCATGAGGAGTTCGCGGGAACGGCCCCATATCGCCTCGCGGGCGGATTCATTTTTGAATTGGGGCGCGGCGTAAAACCCGATCAGCTCCTTGCGGAACGCCGCAATCTCCGACCGCCATTTCATCAGGGCGGGCAGAGCGGACGGCAGATTCGAGCGGACGGCGTCCGGCAGCTTGGATTCCACGAAGAGCGAGGTCACGTCGTCGGGCGTCCGGCAGAGGTCCACGACGTGTTCGTGTTCCTCCAGCACGAAGACGAACTGCGCCAGGCACGACCGTATCTCGTCCATCCGGGCGTCGATCTCGCCCCAGACGGATTCCGCCTCGGCGGGCGTCAGCGGCGTGCAGCCGGGGTCATACAGCTGATGAAAGACCGCTTCCTCGCTGGTCTCGAACCCGAGCGCGAGGGCATCCGGCTCCGCGGGATCGGGAACCGCCGGTTTCGCCGGTTTTGTCCGGGACTGTATCTTTCTTGCCATGATATCGTGCTGGTATTCGAAGGAATCAAGTTCAAATCGCGGCGGACTGCCACGTTACTGCCATAAATATAATACCAGCACTTTGGAAAGTCAAGGGCTTCTCACAATATGTGTTGATACAGTACTCGGTTACGCTCGGGCACGGGCGCTTTCTATCACAGCTCGTCGCCGTGTGCGACAAGCCCGCCGAACAGATAGACAACCGCCGCGCCCTTTATCACCCAGGAACAGGGCGTCATAATCAGGATGTCCGTGACGGCCGCCGAGGGAAGCCAGAAATATTTCCAGCAGTAGCCGAGCGTTCCGATCGAGTCTTCGTTGTCCCGTTTCGCCTCATCCTCGAATTCATCCGCGAACACGTGGAGGCTGTTGGCGAAAACATCGTCGCGGGTCAGCATTTCATAGCGGAAGCCGTCCTGTGCATATGGAAACAGCAGGAGCGCATTGTAAATCGGTTCCAGGCGGATCACGCATGGTCCGGACAGAACCGGCAGGTCGTCCGGATGCACATGCATGCGGAGCGTGTCGCCCGGCTGAACAAACGGCAGGCGTGTTGCGGAAAGAACGGTTCCGTCCCGTGTGAGTTCCACGGGGTTGTCGAACTGATTTTCGCCAGGCATCCATTCCCGCAGGAAGTTGTGGGCGCGAAGCGCGTCGGGATCGGGGACCGCCTCAAAATGAACGCGGATCAGGTTCTCCGGGACGGGTTCCAGCGGGATGCGCTTTTCGAACGGTTTGTACGTATTCCATGACACGTCGAACGCGGTAAGGAACGGCCATACATAGTGCGTTGTCTGCTTTTTGCCGGAAAACACGATCTCGCCGCGGTCGGGGGAATACTCGTAATGACGGTTTGTGATGCTTGCTTTTTCGGAACCGAGGCGATCCCAAGTCTTTTCGGTCATCGCCCAGCAGCAGCCGGTGCAATAGGATCCCGCCGCCATGACGAGCGCGGCGAAGAGGAGATTGCGGATCAGCGTCTTTTTCCAGACCATTTTTTGCTCCTTTGAGCGTCACGGCCGGGGCGACGGGGTTATTGGATCGATGCTCCGACGGCCATATATCCGAGGTAGTAGTAAAAAGACATGGGGATCGTTGCGGGCAGGAACGCCACGTCCAGGACGAATGCAGGCGGCAGCATGACCGTTTTCCAGAGGGTCGCTTCAAACGAGGGAAACCGATCCCCCATGAGGCGTTCGCATTCGATCATGCGCACTTCCTCCTGTCCTTCCAGGAACGGATAATAATACCGGAGTTCCTCGCGCTGGTCCCATTCCTTTGCCGCCTGATACAACATCTCGTGCCGTTGATCGTATGGATCGTATGTGGAGCCGCCGACGCTGCTCAGAATGACTCTGCAGAAATCGAAATAGGAGGGGATCTTTCCTCTTTTCGCTTCACGCGCTTTATATTCTTCCCGGTAGATCCGGTCCAATTCCCCCAGCCATTCCCGGTAGGGATTCGGCCGCGGGGAGCAGGGCACGACGGTCATGAGTTCGTAGCTGCGGCCGTCCAGAGAACGCGAAAGCGGGATCATGAGGCGCAGCTCGCCTGCCGGTTTCGCGGGCGCGGGCGTTCCGGCCTGCCCGTCCGTGTCAGCCGGGGCTTCTCCGGTTCCGTTCTTCGGGATCAGGCGGACGCGGAACGGCTGGGACAAAGCATATTGTTCTTCGGGACGGGTCCTGAGATAAAGCGTTTCGTCCGCCTGCAATGGAAGCGATTCGACCTCGATGTCGAATCTGTCGTTGGGGATCATGTTTTCGGTCGTGTCATGCCAGTATTTCTGCCCGTCGGGATCCTGCTCCACGGTCAGGCGGCAGCGCATCAGGCTCTCCGGCAGGGGGTCGAGCGGGATGCGTTCCTTCCAGGTCGATCTCGACTGCAATCCGAGGGAGGAACGGGTTGTTATCCTTGAGCTCGTGAGGATGATCTCGTCCCGGTCGGGCGACAGTTCGTATTTGGGAGAGTCGAAATAGGATTTGCTTGCGCCGAATTTGCTGCTCAAAACGTATGCGGAGCAGCATCCCGTCACGCAGACGCCGACTGCGCAGAACAGGATGAGCAGGGTACTATGGATAAAAACAATGTTGTAGACGGTTCTTCTTTCTTTGACCATTGTCTTGCTCCGTATGATCATGTTGCTGTCATACTATATCACAACAATCCGAAAAAACAACCTAAATAAAAAAAATCAGCGGATTAGGACAAAACACCACAAAGCGGTGCTGAAGTAGTGTCCGGCTACGCTCGGGCACGGGCGCTTTAGCGCGCTACGTAGCGGCGTTCCATGCGGCCGCCGAACGAACAGAGGATGTCGTAGACGTGCGTGCCCTTGAGCTTGGCCCATTCCTCGGGGGAAACGGTCTCGCCCATGTCGGAACCGATGAGCGTGACGATCTCGCCCTGGTCGGGGAGTTCGCCGCCGAGCGGAGCCAGCGAGACCATCATGTAGTCCATGCAGACGCGTCCGAGCACGGGGCAGCGGTATCCGCGGATCAGGATCTCGGCCTGGTTGGAGAGCTGGAGCGGGAGGCCGTCGGCGTAGCCCGCGGAGATGAGCGCGATATCGGTGTCCTCCGGGAGCGTGTACGTGCATTCGTAGCCGACGTTGTGGCCCTTCGGGAGGCGGCGGACGGCGATCACGTGCGAATAGCAGGAGACGACCGGTTCGAGGGCGGAGGCGAGCTTCGGATCGGGGGAGAACCCGTACAGCGAAAGCCCGGCGCGCGCGCAGTTGTAGGGCGTCCGGACCGATTCGTGCAGACAGCCGATGGCGTCGCTGTTCGCGAAATGCACGTTCGGGATCATGATATGGCGTTCGGCGACGGCGTCCAGCACATAACGGAACAACCGGAGCTGTTCGCGCGTCATGGGGTGGTCGATCTTGTAGCCGACGGGGAAATGCGAGAAGATGTCGGTGCAGCGGATATTGGGGAGCGCGGCGATCTTCGCGATGGCGTCCGGGGCCTCTTCGGGGAGCAGGCCGAGGCGGCCCATACCGGTGTCGAGCTTGATCATCACGTCGAGCGTGCGGCGCTGGCGGACGGCCTCCTCGCTGAGCATCCGGGCGACTTCGAGCGACGGGATGCTCGGGACCATGCCGAAATGCACGACGTCCGCGATCTCGGTGTTCAGCAGAGCGCCGAGAAGACGGACGTTTTTACCGAAGGAAATGATCTTGAGGGCTTCCGAAGGAGTCGCCACGCAGAACGTCGGGGCGTAGTCGCACAGCGACCGCGCGACCTCGACCGCGCCCAGGTTGTAGGCGTCGGCCTTGATGACCGGAAAGAGCGCGGCGGGCGAAATTGACCGTGCGAGCGTACGGTAGTTGCGCTGCAGCGCGCCGAGGTCGATTTCGAGCCAGATTCTGTCGGGCATGATCCGGAGTCCCCCTCAGTCAGATCACTTGTGGTATTCCTGCAGGGATTTGGGTTCCTTGTCGGCGTTCGCGCGGACAGCCTCGATGCCGATCGCGGTCGCGTTGGCGGCGGCGATGGTCGTCATGTACGGGATGCGGTTCTGGATGGCGCTGCGGCGGATGTAGCTGTCGTCGACTTTGCCTTCACGTCCGATCGGCGTATTGATGATGAGCTGGATCTTGTTGTTCTTGATCATGTCGAGGATGTCGGGACGTCCTTCGCCGAGCTTGCAGACCACGGTGTTCGGGATGCCGTTCTCGGTGAGGAACGCGGCGGTGCCTTCGGTGGCGAGGATCTCGAATCCGAGCTTCTGGATCTTCTGCGCGATCGGGAGCAGGTACTTGCGGTAGTGGCGGCTGACGGAGATCAGCACGGTGCCTTCGGTCGGCAAATGGCAGCCGGAGGCCGCTTCGGCCTTGAAGAACGCGGTGCCGAAGTTGTCGGCGATGCCCATGACTTCGCCAGTGGCACGCATTTCCGGGCCGAGGATCGGGTCGACTTCCGGGAACATGTTGAACGGCAGGACGGCTTCCTTGACGGCGACGAACGGGGTCTGGCCGGTCTTCGGGAGCTTGAACTGGGAGATCTTCTTGCCGAGCATGAGTTCGGTGGCGACGCGTGCCAGCGGGACGCCCGTGACCTTGGAGATGATGGGCACGGTGCGGGAGGCGCGCGGATTGGCCTCGATGATGTACACTTCGTCCTCGCAGATGGCGTACTGGACGTTCATGATGCCGTCGACCTTGAAGTCCTTCGCGATCTTCGCAGTGTATTCCTCGATGGTCTTCTGGTGCTTTTCCGGGATGGTGATCGGCGGGATGGTGCAGGCGGAGTCGCCGGAGTGGATGCCGGCGAGCTCGACGTGCTCCATGATGGCCGCCACGTAGGTCTCGCTGCCGTCCGCGATGGCGTCGACTTCGCACTCGATGGCATTGTCGAGGAAGCGGTCGATCAGCATCGGGTATTCGGGGCTGACCTGGAGGGATTCGACGGCGTAGCGGCGGAGCGTGGCTTCGTCATAGATGACTTCCATGCCGCGGCCGCCGAGCACGAAGGACGGGCGGACCATGACGGGATAGCCGATCTCGTTGGCGATCTTCACGGCCTCTTCGAGGGACTTGCTGGTGGCGCTGCGCGGCTGGAGGATGTTCAGGGCGATCATGCGCTCGCGGAAGTATTCGCGGTCTTCGGCGAGACGGATGCCTTCCGGCTGGGTGCCGAGGATGTTCACGCCGTTGTCCTTGAGCTCCTGCGCGATGTTGAGCGGGGTCTGGCCGCCGAACTGCACGATCACGCCGTACGGTTTCTCCTTGGCGTAGATGGAGAGCACGTCCTCGGTCGTGAGCGGCTCGAAGAAGAGCTTGTCGCTGGTGTCGTAGTCGGTGGAGACAGTCTCGGGGTTGCAGTTAACCATGATGGACTCGTAGCCGTTGTCGCGGAGCGCGAAGGCGGCATGGACGCAGGTGTAGTCAAACTCGATGCCCTGGCCGATGCGGTTCGGGCCGCCGCCGAGGATCATGATCTTCTTGTTCGCGGAGACTTCGACCTCGTCCTGCACGGGCTGGTAAGTCGAGTAGTAGTAGCAGGCGTTCTCGACGCCGCTGACCGGGACCTTGCAGTAGGCCGCGTTCACGCCGAGCTTGATGCGGCGTTCGCGGACCATGCGCTCGCTCACGGAGAAGAGCTTGGCGAGGTACTTGTCGGAGAAGCCGTCGCGCTTGGCGCGGATCAGCATGTCGTCCGGGAGGGACATGAAGCTGAACTTCTGGAGTTCGCCCTCGAACTGGGCGAGCTCGGCCATCTGCTGGATGAAATACTTGGTGATGCTGGACATCGCGAAGACTTCGTCCACGGAGCCGCCGCGGCGGAGGAATTCATAGATCACGAAGAAGCGCTTGCTGTTCGGCGTGCGGATCTTCTCGCGGAGCTGGTCCATGGAGAGGGCGGCGAGCTTGGCGTCGAGGCCCGGGCCGCTGCGGCCGATCTCGAGCGAACGGATCGCCTTCTGGAAGGCTTCCTTGAAGTTCTTGCCGATGGACATGACTTCGCCGACTGCCTTCATCTGGGTCCCGAGGGCGTCCTTCGCCTGCGGGAACTTCTCGAACGCCCAGCGGGCGAACTTCACGACGACGTAGTCTCCGCTCGGAGTGTATTTCTCAAGGGAGCCGTCGCGCCAGTACGGGATCTCGTCGAGCGTAATGCCGGTGGCGAGGAGCGTGGAGACGTGGGCGATGGGGAAGCCGGTGGCCTTCGAGGCCAAGGCGGAAGAACGCGAGGTGCGCGGATTAATCTCGATCACGACGATGCGGCCGTCTTCGCGGTTGTGCGCGAACTGGACGTTGGTGCCGCCGGTCACGCCGATGGCGTCGATGATGCGATAGGAGTAGTCCTGAAGTTTTTCCTGGACTTCCTTGGAGACGGTGAGCATGGGGGCCACACAGAAGCTGTCGCCGGTGTGGACGCCCATCGGGTCGACGTTTTCGATGAAGCAGACGGTGATCTTCTGGCCCTTTTCGTCGCGGACGACTTCAAGCTCGAGCTCTTCCCAGCCGAGCACGCACTGCTCGACGAGGACTTCGTGGATCAGGCTGGCGGCGAGGCCGCGCGCCATGACCTGGCGGAGCTCTTCGACATTATAGACGATGCCGCTGCCGGTGCCGCCCATGGTGTAGGCGGGACGGAGCACGACGGGATAACCGATGCGGGCGGCGATGGCTTCGCCTTCCTCGACGGAGTTCGCGGGGGCGGATTCCGGCACGGGGACGCCGAGCTTGGCCATGGTCTTCTTGAACTCGATGCGGTCTTCGCCGCGCTTGATGGCGTCGAGGTCGACGCCGATGACCTGGACGCCGTATTTCGCGAGGACGCCGGCTTCGGCGAGGCTGGAGGAGAGGTTCAGGGCGGTCTGGCCGCCGAGGTTCGGCAGGAGGGCGTCGGGACGTTCGCGCTTGATCACGCGTTCCACGCCCTGGACGGTGAGCGGTTCGATGTAGGTGTGGTCGGCCATGCCGGGGTCGGTCATGATGGTGGCCGGGTTCGAGTTGACGAGCACGACCTCGTAGCCCGCCTTGCGCAGAGCCTTGCATGCCTGGGTGCCGGAATAATCGAATTCACAGGCCTGGCCGATGATGATCGGGCCGGAGCCGATGATGAGGATTTTTTTAATGTCTTGCCGCTTCGCCATTGTGGTCTCTCCGTGTTTTGTCGTTGGCAGATTCTCAAAAAACCAAATTGAAATAATATGCCATAAAATCGCAGGATTTCAAGCAAAAGACGCGTTTTTTCATAAAAAAAAGGCGGTCTCCGCAGAGGGAGACCGCCGGTGATGACTTGCGTCTGAAAAAAGGTTCGGGAAGATTACTTCTTGAGAGCCTTCTGGCCTTTCTTCAGAGATTCGAGCACGGAGTAGTAGCAGGGCTTCGGATCGAGGTTTCTGTCGAAGAGAAGCGGCTCGCCGTTGCGGAGCCAGGACCAGCCGTCGCCGATACCCCAGAGGGTAACCGCGTAGATGCTGTCATGATACTTCACGAAGAGGTCGAAGAGATCAGCATACCGTTTCGCGAGAGCTTCCGCGTTGGCATCGACGCCCTGGGCGCTGTCGTCACGTTCGAGGCCGCGTCCGCTGTTGCGGAAGCCCCTTTGGGTATTGACGTCCATTTCGGAGATGATGATCTTGCAACCGGTTCCGGCATAGGCCTTGAACGCGGCTTCGATGGTCTCGATGGACGGATCATCGTTGCTCTGCCAGTGGGCCTGCATGCCGATGGCGTCGATTCTGACGCCTTTGGCCTTGAAGTCGTTGACCATCTTCACGACGGCCTGGACCTTGCCGGGCTTGTACATATTGAAGTCATTGTAGACCAGGAGGACTTTTTCCTCGCCGAGTTCCTTGGCGACCTTGTCGGCGATACGGAACGCCTGTTCCATGTAGTCATCGCCGATGGCAGCGCGCCAGTTGCCGCCGAAGCCGCCCGCCGCACGGACTCTGCCGTCGTCTTCGAAGCACTCGTTGCAGACGTCCCAGCTGTCGATTTTGCCTTTCCAGTGCGTCATGAGGGCGCGGATGTGGTTTTCGAGGCGCTGGAGGACAACTTCGCGCATGGTACGGCCGTCATTGGGGTTCTGGAAGACCCACTGCGGGGTCTGGCTGTGCCACATGAACGTGTGGCCATGGACTTTCATGCCGTACTTCTGCGCGAATTCGACGAGGGTGTCGCCCGCGCGGAAGTTGAACTGGCCTTCCTGCGGTTCCGTGGCGTCAAACTTCATCTCGTTTTCGCAGGTCAGACGGTTGAAATCCTGCGCGAGGATGTCGGAGGCGATGAGGTCGCTGAACGCACGGGTCGGAGCCGCGTTGCCGATCAGGAAGAGACCTTCGGCGGCGTCGCGGAGACGGGTGGGTTCATCGGCGGCCTGCGCATGGAACGCGACCGCGCTGAGGCAGACGCCCGCCACAATGGCGGAGACGGATTTCAGAGAGATGGACATTTTTGTCATCCTTTTGTTAGTATTTATTGTAAAGAGCAGGAATTATTTGAACTGATACCAGTCGAGCAGTGCAGTGCTTTCCACCGGTTTCGGACCGGCAGGCTGCTGTTGCTGCTGGCCGGGACGCTGGCCGCCGAAGCCGCCCTGGCCGCCGCCGAAGCCCTGGCCGCCGCCAAAGCCCTGGCCGCCGCCGAAGCCCTGGCCGCCGCCGAAGCCCTGACCCTGGCCCTGGCCCTGACGACGCGGACGCTGGCCCTGGCCGCCCTGGCCTTGACCGGCGGGACGCTGGCCGCCGAAGCCGCCCTGGCCCATGCCCTGCGGGGGCTGACCGCCGCCGAAGCCGCCGAAGCCCTGCGGGGGCTGACCGCCGCCGAAGCCGCCGAAGCCCTGCGGGGGCTGACCGCCGCCGAAGCCCGAAATAGAGGTAGTCGAACACGCCGTCGACGGCCTTGTCGAGCTTGAAGTTGAGTTCCTTCCATTCGCCGTTGGTGTTCGCGAGCTTCACGGTACCGAGCAGGTCGCCGTCGGCCGCGCCCTTGCGGATTTCGATGGAGGTGTTGTCGTCCTTGGCGCTGTACTTGAGCGTGCCGCCGGTCGGCTTCTTGGAGAAATCAACGCCGGAAACGCGGATCCAGCTGTTGTTCTGCATGGAGGCGAGGACGGTCTCCTTGTTCGGCCCCATCGTGCTCTTCAGGCCGGGCATCTGTTCCTGCTTGGCTTCTTCCTCGGTGAGGATCTTGCCGGACTTGTTCATGGTGACGAAGCGGCACTTCTGCATCGGGTCGAAGTTCTTCAGCTGCTTCGGGCCGTGTTCGGTCTCGACGACCTTCTTGATGGTTCCGTCTTCGTTGTAGAACATCTCGTCGAGGTTCACGCAGCGGGAATCGCTCTTATTGCGGAGGTTGCTGGCGATGGCGAGCTTGCGGTCATGATACGCGATGTACCAGTGGCCCTTGTACTCGATGATGGAGGCGTGGTTGTTGTTGCCGAGGTTCTGCTTCGGGTTGTCGAGGATGGTGCCCTTGTATTCGAACGGACCGGTCGGGGAATCGCTGACCAGGTAGTCGATGTTCGCGGTGGGGCTGAACTGCGTGCTGTAGGAGAAGTAGTATTTGCCTTTGTACTTGTGCATGTAGGAGGCTTCGAAGAACTTCGGCACGTTCAGGTGAATGGCTTCCGGATGGAGGCTGATCATGTCCTTGTTGAGCTCGATGATGCGGGCCTGGTCGTTGCCGTTGCCGCCGTAGTACACGAACGCGCGGCCGTCGTCATCGACGAATCCGGCGGGGTCGAAGAGCCAGCGGGAAGCGTAGTTGGAGACGTTGCCGGCGATGAGGGTCTTTCCGAGCGGATCCTTGTAGGGGCCTTCGGGCTTGTCCGCCACGGCCACGCCGATGGAGGAGCCGCCGTCCGGGAAGTAGAGGTAGACTTTGCCGTCGCGGATCGCGGTGCCGGGAGCGTAGCAGTGTCCGGCCCACGGAGCAACGGTCTGGTCTTCGCCGTACGGGCCTTTGCCGCGGCCGTAGCCGAAGTCGTGGTTTCTGCCGACGGAGAACACGAAACCGTGGTCGGTCCAGTTCTGGAGGTCGTCGGTGGAGACCAGTTCGTAGTCAAAGAGGTCGTAGCCGCGCTGGTTGGCGATGTCATGGCTGCAGATGATGTAGATGCGGTCGTTGAACACGAAGGCGTTCGGGTCGGCCGTATACACGTGGCTGATGACGGGCTGGTCGGCTTTCACGACGCCGGCGGCGCACACGAGCGTGCAGATGGCCGCGAACATCGCTTTCAGAGTTTTGTGGGACATAGTTTGACTCCTTGCAATTTGTTAGCCGGACTGCTTTCGCGATTGTCCGGCGGATGATTGACGAATTCGTATCGGTTTTGAGTTCAAAAGAGCGGAAAGACCGCTTCTTTTCATGCTACTATACAAGCTGGATTCGTTTTTTCAAGCCCGAAATCCGGTCAAATTAGTTTTTTTTTCGAAAAAATAATATACTTTCTGATGCTTTTTCCCGAAAAGATGATCAATTCTGCTCAAAAAAAGGGACCGGGAGAGTGTCATAATCGTGACACGGGACGGATCGCAGGGGCATAACAGGGCGCTCCGGAAAAGGAAATCGGAGCGTCACACACTTTCCCTGCGGAAAAACACGGACCGATATCCGCCGGAAGAAGATTCGCCGGTTGCATTTTTCTCCGGGCGGTGTATAGTAAACCTGACAACGCCGACATCAACGCCGTTCAAACAAAAGGAGTACGCCATGAAAGAACTTTGGAATACGCTCGTCGACCTGCTGACGAAATACGGGATCCTGCGGATCCTGCTCGCAATCCTGGTCCTGTTCGCAGGCTGGATCGTCGCCTGGATCCTTCAGAAACTCACCGTCAAGTGCATGAAACGGTGCCGCATCGGGGAACGCCTCTCCGCGTGCATCTCGGACGAGGCGGCGGCCCCGGCCGTCCGCGCGGAAAGGATCGCCGGGCAGATCGTCTTCTGGATCGTCTTTCTGCTGGCAATCGTGCAGTCGCTGAACCTGCTGAGCCTGCATGACGCGGCCTCGCCGCTCCGCGACGTCCTGTCCGACATCATCGGATTCCTGCCGAACATCTTCGCCGCGGCGATCCTCGGCCTGATCGCGTGGGGCGTGGCGGCGGCGGTCCGCTACGGTGCGCTTCTCCTGATGCACGCGCTGCGTCTGGACGAGAAGATCGAAGGCGCGGTCGACACGGGTGGACGCGAATGCAACCTGAGCTTCACGATCGCGACGACGCTCTTCTGGCTGATCATCCTGGCGTTCGTGCCTGCGATCCTCGGCGCGCTGCGGATCACGGGGCTGGCGCGTCCGTTCGAGGCCATGACCGCGGACGTGCTGCGGTATCTGCCGCGCATCTTCGCGGCCGTGTTGATCGCCGCCATCGGGCTGTTCCTCGCGACCATCCTGCGGAAGCTCGTGGAACGCATCATCCTGGCGTCCGGCGGACTGGGCGAAGCCGAAGAGGCGGGCGGGAAACTCTTCTCCCGCGACAGCCTCGCACGCATCTGCGGCGTGCTGGTCTTCATCTGCATCGCGATCCCGGTGTCGGCGGCGGCGCTTTCCGCGCTCGGCATCGACTCGCTCACGAATTCCGTCTCGAACCTTTTCACGCGCATGCTGAACTCCGCCGGAAACATCGCGGCGGCGGCCATCGTGCTGTTCGTGGCGTTCGCGGTCGGCGCACTCGTCGCCCGGCTCGTGTCGCGGCTGCTGGCGGACGCCGGACTGGACCGCCGTATCGGCGAACTCGGCTGGAAGGCAGAGGGAAACATGAGTCCGTCGAACGTGACGGGAAAACTGATCTTCGCGGGCATCCTGATCTTCGCTTTGGTCGCGGCGCTGGAGATCCTTCAGCTGGAGGAATCCGCAAAACTCGTGCGCTCCTTCCTGCCGTTCGCAGGACGCCTCTTGCTCGGCGCGATCGTCTTCCTGCTCGGCATGATGCTGGCGAACCTCGCCGCGGACTTCGTAAAGCGCAACGGCGTGGAGTCGCACGTATTCCTCTTCGCCGTGCGGATCGCCGTGCTGTTCTTCGCGGGCGTGGCCGCCCTGACCACGGCGGGGATCGGCGGATCGGCGGCGCTTCTGGCGTTCGGGATCGTGCTCGGCGCGTTCGCAGTTGCGTTCGCGATCGCGTTCGGTCTCGGCGGACGCAATTTCGCCGAACGCAAGCTTGAAGAATGGGATCGGGAACACTCCGGCGACAAAAAAGATTCGAAATAAGAGACGAATCCGCCGCCGAACAAGAAACGGCGCGAATACACGGGAGAGGACTGCCGACGCGGTCTCCTCCCTTTTTTTATCGCCCAAACATACGTTTTTTTGCCGAAACCGTTTTCATTTTCCGCGTGTACGGTGTATATTAATGTTTCGTGAAAAACACAAGCCGCATCCGCAAAGGCCGTCCACAGTGAACAACACGAACCCTCCGAAAAAGAAGAAATCCGCGCTCGTCATCAATGCCGAGTACGCGCTCTTCGTGTTCGTGACCACGCTGGTCCGGCTCCTGCCCCTGCACGCGGCGTACAGCGTCCTGAACTTCATCGCCTGGTCCGTGCGGCATTTCAGCAAACGGCACGGCCCGCGCACGCCGAGGCTGATCCTGCATTCCGGATTCGTGAAGACGCAGGCGGAGGCAAACAAACTGGCCCTGGAGAGCCTGAAGCATTTCGCCAAGGTCTACGTCGAAATGGTGAAGTTCGACCAGATCGTGAACGAAGACAACTTCAGCGAACACATCCGCGTCGCGGACGACCCGCTGACGCAGGAGTTCATGAACCCGGCGACCGCTCCTCAGATCATCCTGACGACCGGGCATTTCGGCAACTGGGAGCTCGCGGGCGGCCTGCACAGCTACATCACGAAACAGCGCATGATGAGCATCATGCGTCCGCTGGAGAACCCGAAAATCGGGCGGTACGTCTACGCCCGCCGCTGCCGTTACCTGCACCGGAGTTTTTCGAAGGACCTGGGCGTGCGTCCGCTGATCCAGGCGCACAAGGCGGGGGAGAACGTCACGATCGTATCCGACCAGCACGCCGTGCCGCCGGAGGGCGTCGAGGTCAAATTCTTCGGCCACCCCGCCATGGCGCAGAAAACGCCCGCCTGGCTTTATCTCCGCACGCACACTCCCATCGCGATGCCGTACCTGATCCGCGACGACGACGATTTCCACTTCACGTTCCACTGCGCGAAAATGCCCGACTA
Organism: uncultured bacterium; assembly: GCA_902762495.1. Classification (GTDB taxonomy): domain Bacteria; phylum Verrucomicrobiota; class Lentisphaeria; order Victivallales; family UBA1829; genus UBA1732. The sequence goes on from CACWOL010000013.1 coordinate 78,560, forward strand.
CCAGCCGACCGGCAACATGGAGACCGACATCCGCGCCGTCGCACAGCTCTATACGGACATGATCGAAGAGCAGATCCGCCGTTACCCGACGCAGTGGCTCTGGTCGCACAGACGCTGGCTGGACTGCGAACGCGGCCCGTATCCGCCGCCTGCCCCTCAACAGAAAGAAGCTTCCCATGATGAAACACCCGTTAAGTGAGTTCAAGAACAACCGGCTGCTCGTCTCGCCGTCGGTCCTCGCCTGCAATTTCGCCTGCCTCGCCGACGAGCTGAAGGCCGCGGAACAGGCCGAAGCGGACATGATCCACCTGGACATCATGGACGGCCATTTCGTCCCGAACATCACGTTCGGCCCCCCGGTCGTGGCATCCATGCGCAAATACACGTCCCTGCCGTTCGACGTCCACCTGATGCTGGTCCATCCTGAGCAGTATGTCGAGCCGTTCGCGAAGGCGGGCGCCGACCACATCACGTTCCACATCGAGAGCGAATGCGACCCCGTCGCTGTCGTGCGTCAAATCCATGAACTCGGCTGCTCCGCCGGGATCACGCTGAAGCCCGGGACGCCCGCGTCGGCGATCGAGGCAATCCTGCCGGAGGTCGACATGGTGCTGGTGATGTCGGTGGAACCGGGTTTCGGCGGACAGAAATTCCAGCCGGAGATGCTGAAGAAGGCCACGGAAATCCACAAAATGATCCGCAGGATCGGCAGCCATGCCCACATCGAGATCGACGGCGGCATCACGCGCGACAATGTCTGCGAGGCTGCCGCGGCGGGTGTGAACGTTATCGTCGCCGGGACAGCCGTTTTCCGCGCACCGGAGGGCATCCGCGCCGCCGTCGCAGAACTCCACGAAGCACAGAAGGCCCTGCCGAAAGACGAACCCGGCAAATAAGCATTTTTCATCCGAAAGTAAGGATTTCTCCTATGGACCGTGAACACAAGCTTTTCCCCGCCGACTGGCAGAAGCCGGAGCCCGGCGGATTCGCGCGCTGCCTGGTCTGCCCCCGCCACTGCCTCATCGCCGAGGGACACACCGGATTCTGCGGCGTCCGCCTCAATCAGGGCGGCAAACTCTATTCCATGGCGTACGGCTACCCCTGCGCACTCCAGATCGACCCGATCGAAAAGAAGCCGCTCCGCCATTTCCGCCCCGGCACGCAGGCGTTTTCCGTCGGCACCTACGGATGCAACCTCAAATGCGTGTTCTGCCAGAACAACCACCTGTCGCGCGAGAAATTCATGCCGAACGCCGCCTACCGCTACTACACCCCGGAAGCCCTGATCGAGCTCATCCGCCGACACGGCAGCGAATGCGTGGCGTTCACGTTCAACGAGCCCGCGGTCTGGGCGGAATACGTGCGCGACTGCGCGATCATCGCCCGCCGGGAGAAGATCAGCACGATCCTCGTCTCCAACGGGTATTTCTCAGACGAGTGCATGCAGGACGTCTTCCCGCTCTTCGACGCGGCGAACATCGACGTGAAGGGATTCGGGGATTTCTATCCGACCATGTGCTCCGGCGAGCTGGAGCCTGTGAAGCATTCCTGCGAGTTCTTCAAGAAGGTCTGCGGCGGCCACCTGGAGCTGACCAATCTGGTCATCCCCGGCAAGAACGACTCGCAACAGCAGATCGACGATTTCCTGGACTGGGTGCGCGACGGACTCGGCATCGACACGCCCGTGCATTTCACCGCATACCATCCCGCGTACCTGTACCACGACAGCCCGCGCACGCCGCGTTCGGAGCTCGACAGTATCCAGGCGCACGCGAAGAGCCGCGGATTCCCGAACGTGTACCTCGGGAACATCTGCTGACAAAGGCAGTTTTTTTAGCAAAAGAATCGCCGGACGGCTGAACGATCAGCTGCCCGGCGTTTTCATTTTGATTGAGGAAGATGTTCAGAACCCAAGATCGGGCTGGACATCCCACGAATCCTCTTCCCGTTCGGGTTCGGCGGGCTTTTGCGGCTTTTCTTCCGGCTTTTCTTCCGGCATGGGGGCGGGCGTGGAAGCCGTTTTTTCAACGGGAGCCGGAGCAGGTTTATCAGCAGGCACGGGCGCTGGAGCAGGAGCAGCAGGCGCGGCTTTTTCCACCGGTTTCTCCACAGGTTTCGCGGCAGGCGCGGGCTTCACGGCAGGCACGGGCTTCACAGGCGAAACGGCCTTCGGGACAGGAGCAGGCTTTTCAACAGGCTTGGATTCCTGCGTTTTCTTCTCCTCTGCCTGAGACGCAGACTTGGGAGCCGTTTCCTTTTTCGGACGGCTGCGGCGGGCAACGGGTTTCGTTTCCGGTTCGGGCACGGGCCCCGGTTCAACGGGCGTTTCCTGAACAGGTTCCGGTTCGGACGGCGTTTCCGCCACTGGTTCCGGCACAGGAACCGGAGCCGTTTCCGTCGGCGTCTTTTCCACGGGCGCGCCGCCGTCATTACTGCCGCCATTACCACCGTTGTTGTCCTCCGGCGGGACCTCGACAAGCTCTGGTTCCGGCTCGGCGTCGGATTCGTCCAGCAGACGCACGAACGTGATCTTCAGGAGCTTGCGCGGGGAAATCAGGATGCCGCCTGCCTTCGGGGAGCGTTCCGGCGCGTCCATGAGGGAAATCTGCTGGATCTGCTTGGCGCGGATCGGGGTGTCGACCTTGATCTCGTAAATGGCGTTCGGACGCGGCGTGATGAGTTCGAGGCGGCAGCCGTCCGGGATGATGCGGTACTCGCGGTCCTTGATGAACGAGGCGATACGGGTGCGCTTGAAGTACGCGCGGCCGGTTTTCTTCTCGGAGTAGACGACGCCGAACACGGTGGTCTTGTCGTAGCGGCGGAACTCGAACAGGCGGTCGATAAAGATCTTGTCGGGGATGTCGATGACCTTGAAGTCGCCGGAGCGCTCCACGCAGAGCAGATGGTCGAATTCGTTGCACAGCACGATGTCGTCGCTCTTCACGGAGGTGCCGATGTAGCAGTTCTTCTTGTCCCAGCCGACGCGGATGTTGGAAAGCGCGGCGACGCTCTTGTCGATCTTGGCGAACGGTTCGAGGCGGATTTCGGTGCGGCGCGGGAACATGTCGCCGTATTTCGCGAGCAGGCCCTCAATGTACTTGATCGTGTACTGCTTGATGTGCTTCAGGTTCTTTTCCGCTTCATGGAGATCTTTTTCGAGCGAGGCGATCTCCTCGCGGTTCTTGTCGACTTCGAACGCGGCGATCCTGCGGATCGGAATCTCGACGAGGCGTTCGATCTCGGAATCCGGGATCACGCCCTGCGCCAGCTGGGCGAGGCGCGCGACCTCGGCGGGAGCGGGCTGCGCGATGTGCGGCCCGGCTTCGATGGCGGCGTGGAGCGCCTGCACGAGCGGGAGCCATTCGTCCTTGAACTGTTCAAGTCCGGTGCGGACCGCCTGGAACATGGCCTCCTTCGTCTTGCAGGTCTCGATCTTCTTATAAATCTTCTCCTCGATGAAGATCTGCGCGAGGGTGCGGGCGAGGATCCTGTCGATGCATCTGGCGGCGACGATCTGGAGTTCCCATTTCAGATACTGCACGAGCTTTTCAGTATTGCGTCGGAGGATGTCGCTGGCGCTCATGCGGACGGGGCGGTTGTCGCAGATGACCATGTACATGCAGGAGATGCTGACCTGGCAGTCGGTATAGGTGTAGAGGGCGTTGATCGCCTTCTCCGGGCTGTAGCCGCGCTGGAGCGAGAGTTCGATGTTGACCTTGTCGTCCGCGGTATAGTCGTGGAACGAGGAAATCTTGATGCGGGACTTGTTGACGGCGCTCTCGATAGAGTCCATCAGTTTCGAGGTGTCGGTGCCCGCGTGTATCTCGCTGATGACGATGTCGTGTTTTTCGGCGGCGATTCGTGCGCGCAGCACGATCTTGCCCATGCCGTCCTGATAGTCGGAAACGTCCATGATGCCGCCCTGGAGGAAATCGGGATAGATCTGGAACGGCTCGCCCTTCAGGATGGAAATCTGCGCCCGCAGGAGCTCGTTGAAGTTGTGCGGGAAGATCATAGTGCGCGTGCCGACGGCGAGGCCGTTGGTGCCCATGAGCAGGAGCGTCGGGATCTTTGAGGGCAGGCAGACCGGCTCCTTGTTGCGGCTGTCGTAGGAATCGACGAACGTGGTGATGTCGTTGTTGAACAGGACGTCGCGGCCGAGCTTGGAGAGACGGCATTCGATGTATCGCGGCGCGGCGGCGGCAGTGCCGAGGATGATGTCGCCGAACGATCCCTGCTTGTCGATGAAGCATTCCTTGTTCGCGAGGTTCACGAGGGCGTCGCCGATGGACGCGTCACCGTGCGGATGGTATTTCATGGTGGCGCCGACCACGTTCGCGACCTTGTGGAACGTGCCGTTGTCCATCTGGAAGAGCGTCCAGAGGATGCGGCGCTGAACGGGTTTCAGGCCGTCGTCGACGTCCGGGATCGCGCGGTCCTTGATGACGTAGGACGCGTACTCGATGAAGTTGCGATCCATCATCTCCCGCAGGCGCTGGTTCGGGGAGGAGTCGACGGCGTCGGACGCGGATTCGTCATCGCCCATCTCGTCGGACTCCGGCGGATAGTGCATATCGGGATCGTAGTATACGGTTTCGGGCGTATCGGACGGGGGGTTGGAGGAGGCGTCGCGGTCGGGTCCGGCGGGGGGCGTGAGTTTCTTTTTCGGCATGATGGGTCAGACCAGATTGTTTTGGATGTGTTCCCAGCGGGTCTCGTCGTTGCTGCCCATGTAGAACCGCAGCATTTCGTGGATGCCCTTGGTGTTTTCGAGGGTGACTTTTTCGAGGCGGATGTCGGGCCCGATAAACTGCTTGAACTCCTTCGGCGAAATCTCGCCGAGGCCTTTGAAGCGGGTGATCTCGGCGGACTTGCCGAGCTCCTTCGCGCGGTCGTCGCGCTCCTGTTCGGAGTAGCAGTAGAACGTCGTTTCCTTGTTGCGGACGCGGAAGAGCGGCGTTTCGAAGATGTAGAGGTGGCCGGAGATCACGAGCGATTCGAAGTACTGGAGGAAGAACGTGAGCAGGAGGTTGCGGATGTGCAGGCCGTCGACGTCGGCGTCGGTCGCGATCACGACCTTCGCGTAGTTCAGGTTCTCCACGTCCTCCTCGATCCCGAGCGTGCGCATGATGTAGAACAGCTCTTCGTTGGAGTAGATCGCGTCGAGCTTCTTCCCGAAGCAGTTGAACGGCTTGCCGCGAAGCGCGAAGACCGCCTGGTAGTTCGGGTCGCGGCTGGTCACGAGCGAGGAGCCTGCGGAATCGCCCTCGGTGAGGAAGATCATGGTCTCCTCGGCGAACTTCGAGCGGTCGCCGAAATGGTGGCGGCAGTCCTTGAGCTTGTTGTTCCGCAGGGAAATGCGCTTCGAGATGGCGGCGCCCTTCTTCTGCACCTTCTGTATCTCGCGGCGGACCTGCTCGTTTTTCTGAATCTTTTCGAGGAGGAGGTTGGCCTCGTCGGGGTGCTTCAGGAGACTGTCGATCACGGCCTGCTTCACGGTGCCCTCGATCCAGCCGCGCACGTCGGTGTTGCCGAGCTTGTTCTTGGTCTGGGACTCGAACAGCGGCTCCTGTATCTTCACGGCGATGGTGCCGAGGATGCCGTCGCGGATGTCCTTCGGGTCGAAGTTCTTGTTGAAATGCTCGTTGATGGCGCGCGTGATGCCGCCCTTGAACGCGGAAAGGTGCGTGCCGCCGTCGCTCGTGTACTGGCCGTTCACGAACGAGAAATAGCGTTCGCCCGTGTCGGCCGTGTGGCAGAACGCGAATTCGAGCGTGGAATCCTTGTAGTGGATGGGCTGGTAGAGGGAAGCGCCCTCATCGAGCTTGGATCGCACGAGGTCCAGCAGGCCGTTCTTCGAATAATACCGTTGGCCGTTGAGGTAGAGCGAAAGCCCGCTGTTCAGGTAGGCGTACATCCAGAGGCGGTTTTCCACCTCGGACGGACGGATCTCGTAGTTCGGGAAGAGTTTCGGATCGGGCGTGAAGCGGATGCGCGTGCCGGAATGCTCCGTGCCGGGGTCGATATATTCCTCGTGGTCGAGGATGCCCTCGCGGAAGACCGCGGTGCGGCACTTGCCGTCGCGCCAGGACGTGACCTCGAACTGCGAGGAAAGCGCGTTCACGGCCTTCGTGCCGACGCCGTTCATGCCGACGGAGAACACGTATCCGTCCTTGTTGAACTTGCCGCCCGTGTTGATCTTCGAAACGCAGTCCACGAGCTTGCCCAGCGGGATGCCGCGTCCGTAGTCGCGCACGGTGAACGAGCCGTGGTCGGATGCGATGTCGATGCGCCGTCCGAAGCCCATGATGTATTCGTCGACGGCGTTGTCCACGACTTCCTTGAACATCACGTAGATGCCGTCGTCGGGGTGCGAACCGTCGCCCATGCGGCCGATGTACATGCCGGGACGCTGCCGGATGTGGGCGAGCGCATCGAGTGTCTGAATGCTGTCGTCGTTATATTTTGAACGGGCGGCGTTCGATTCCGCCTGTTTCATCAGGTCGTCCTGTACGATGTCGATGTCATTGTCCGGGGTCATGCTGTGTAGTCCGTTCTCCGCCGCGTTCAGTGCCGTTCCCGCTCAAATCGTCTGCTGCGTTCCATGCCGGAACCGTCTTCCGCGGGCATCTGTGTGCAAGGTATTCTCCGATACGGCGGTGCTGTACTGGTTGATTCTTTCTTTTCACCCTAATAATATACCCCGGATTTCGATTTCTGCAAGGTCAAATTCCCCGAAAAAAAGCGAAAAAACCGATGCCGCTTTTTCGCTTCCGGTCATGGGAATCAAGGAGAAGCTTCTTTAGCGAGGGGATTTCATTCCGGGGCGGACGCATCATCGGCGGACATGCCAAACGGCGCGGAGTCAGGGATGGATTTGATCTGACCGCGAATCTCATTGAATCTGCGTTCCTGAAACGCACGCCACAAGCTCCACGAGGCGATGCGTCCGTATTGGTCGAAGATGAAATAGACCGTGATGCAATGCTCTTTGGGCTTCCCTGTTTTTCGTCCGGTCGTCCATCTGACGTCCGTTTTCGCAAGGAGCCAGTCCGCGTAGGAATCCAGCAGGTCCATCTTGAAGACCGGCGGGATCGTCCATTCGGACGGGATGGACAGAAAACTTTTTTTCACGACAACCCCGGAGTAATCATATTGCGGGCTGTACGGCTTCACTTCGTCACGATTGATTTTGTCCAGTTCGTTGAAATAGATTTGCGCCAGATGGACGACCGACTCAAGCGTCGCATTCGTGAGCCGCAGGTTCGATATCTCGGGAGCTGAAGCGACAAGACGGTATTCGACGAAATGATCCCGCAGGGGCTTCTCCGCACCTGAGAAGCCGATCGCGAATTTCTGTTTCCAGTTGCCGTACAGATATTTCAATACGCTGTCGTTGCGCGAGAAGACATTGATGACAGGTTCCCGGGAACACCGGATCATATCGTTCAGGTCAATATCAAAATCCACCGCCGCGCCCAGCAGAACAATCCGCCCGACCGTTATGCCGTTTTCCGCAAGGGATGATGCCGTTTTGGCAACGATCCGTCCTCCCATCGAATGCCCGATCAGGATCAGTTCGGACCGTTCACCTTCCGGCTTCTTTCCGATGTATTCCGTGACACTGTCCGCAAAAGCATCGGCATTTTCGATCACCCGATCCATTTTCACGGAATTGGACTGCCACGTCAGAACCGTGATCTTTTTCCCCGGGTAGAGCTTCCGGAGACAGGCTTCATAGCTTCCGTCTTGAGCGGTCTCCGTCAGCCAGCCGGGAATGAAGACGACCTCACCGGCATAGATAACACAGAAGAGGATAAACAGAAAGAACGATAAAACCTGTTTTGAGAAACTCTTCACAGTAACGGGCTTTCCCTTGAGGAGCGTTTTGTTTTATTGAAGCGACAAGGATAGATGATACCGTTACTATAGCAGAGTTTATCCGGATGTCAAGCCCGAAGACGAAAAAAGCAATGCGTCCGGGTTGGCAGGCGCATTGCCGAATATCAGTTTTCAGGAAGACGGGCGATCAAAGGACGGGAGTCGGGGCGGCTCCGGGATTCTTCGTGGCCTTCGTGTCGACCTTGGCGGGCGTGAAATCATAGATCTTCACGTTGCTCTTGGCGCGTTCCGCCTTGAGCATCGCCTGAATCTCCTCGGAGACGGTCTTGTCGACGAGGAAATCGTGAATCTCGCCTTTGACCTTGTCGAGCGGCATGTAGCCCTTCGGGTCCTGCTTCAGGAGCTTGATGATGTGGTAGCCGAACTGCGAGTGAACGGGCTTCGTGAATTCGCCGGGCTTTTCGAGCTTGAACGCGGCGGCGGCGAAATCCGGGTCGAGCATGCCGGACTGGTCCAGCAGCATGCCTTCCTTGTCGAACGGCGGCAGTTTGCCGTTGTCGCGCTTGCCGGAGGGGCAGTTGCTCTTTTCCTGCGCGAGCTTGTCGAAGCTGGCGGGATCCTTCACGAGCGCGGCGTAAATCTCGTCGATCTGCTCCTTCGCGAGCTTGTCGGCCTTGGTCTTGATCTCCTTCTCCTCCTTGGAATCAAGGGCGGAGACGGGTTCGCACTGGATCAGGATGTGCGCGACCGTGATGTTCTCCGGGACGGCGAACTTCTGCTGGTTTTCGCGGTAGAACTTCTCGACGGCCTCGTCGTTGACGGACTTCTCGGTCTTCTCGATGAAGTTCTTCTCCTCGTAGGCGGCGATGGCGGCATTGCCCTGGATGTCAGCTTCCTTCGCGATCTCGTCGCGGTAGGCTTCGAGCGAGAGGCCGCGTTCCTTGAGCTGTGCCTTCACGGCGTCGACCTGTTCGGCGGGCAGCTTCTTGATGGAGGCGTCGAAATGCGTCTTCACGAGCTCCTCGGAAGGAATAAAACCGTCTTCCTTCGCCTTCTGTTTCAGGATCGCGGTGTCGATTTTCTGGTCGACATACTGCTGCATTGCGGTGCGCAGATAGGATTCGGGCGTCAGCGTCAGGACCTGCTGGGACACTTTCTTCGAGAGGAGCAGATCCACGATCTCCTTCTTCGTGATCTTGGTCCCGTTGACCTCTGCAACCACGTCCGGCAGGAAGGAAAGCGCCTTCGTCACTTCCTCCTCGGAGGCGGGCTGGGACAGGAGCGCCCGGCGGATGGCGGCTTCCGCGGCCGCATCGCCGGCTCCGGTTGTCTTCGGCGCAGCGTCCGCGTCCAGGTCGGGAAGCCCCCTCAGGGAGAGCGCCGACGGGCTGCCGCTTTGGGCAAAAACGGAAAACGATACGGCACATGCCGCAAAAAAGACAAACAAGGATTTGCAGTTCATCGTGAGAACCTTTCTATTGCTGATGATTATGGATTCGCGGGCCGCGTGCTCAACCAGGCTTCGAACCCGGCTTTCTGCGCGGCGTCCGCGTTCATTTCCAGAATTGCGGCGAGGGTGGCGGCCTCGTTCTTCCGTCCGGCCGCGGCTGCATCCAGGGCATCCTGCATAAGCCCGGCGCAGGCGTCGGCTTTCTCCAGAGCGGCGCGCACCTCGGCTTCCTTGGTCACCGCGGCCGCATATGCGGGAAGTTTCGGGAAATACTTCGCGTTTGTCTTGGCAAACGCGCTCAAATCGGCGGCTGCGGCACGGATGTCGTCGGAGAACGCCGCCGCGCGCATTTTCTCGTTCAGGCGGTGCGCCTCGAGCAGAAGATCGACGTTGGCCTTCGCGTCGGTCACGGAGGTACTGACGTCGCCGTATTTGAGGCAGTAGGCGTCAAGCTCGGCAGAAGCGCCGACGATGTCGCCCGCGTCGAGCTTGGCCTTCGCCGACGCGATCACAGTGTTCGCACGGACGATGTGCTCGAAATCGGAAAGAAACATGTTCGTGGGATCGGTGCTGCGGTAGGTCTCAATGCTCTTGAGCGCCGCTTCGTTGTTCCCGCGGTCCAGATTCTCGAAAATCTCCAGCAGGGCGCGCGAACGCTCCATCGGCGCGGGAGGGGCGGACTTGGAACAAGACACAAGGCATGAGAACGCGGCTCCGGCCAGGAGGGCCGTGAACAACGCTTGTCGGATGAAATGCTTCGCGGAAGATGTTTTTTTCATGTCGGTCTTTCCAATCTGGTTCTATAGACAGCGGGCCGCGGGAAAAGTTCCGCAAACAGCCCATTTAATATACTCGCCCTTCCCCGAAAAAGCAAACGCCCGTCTTCCGGCCGGAACCGGAAAACGGGTGAAATCGTTAGACGAACCGTCTGAGATGCGCGGGGGATAAGGCCGAAGCCCTGTCCGCCGCTCCACGGGGTCAGCCTCTGCGGGAACGGAGACGTCCGCGCTGGAGGAAGCCCTCGTAGTTTTTCATCACCAGGAGCGATTCCATCTGGGAGAGCGTGTCAATGGTCACACCGACAATGATCAGCAGACTGGTGCCGCCGAAGAACGACGCCACGGCGTACGGAATCTTCAGCCACATCGTGAGGAGCATCGGGAAGACCGAGAGGCCGCACAGGAAGATCGCGCCGGCGAACGTGATGACGGTCATCAGGTCGTCGAGGTAATCGCAAGTGGGCTTGCCGGGCCGGATGCCGGGCACGTAGGCGCCTTCCTTCTTCAGGTTGTCGGCGATCTGCACCGGGTTGAACATGTTCGAGACCCAGAAGTAGGAGAACGCGAGGATCAGCGCGCCGTACATCAGCATATAGGAATAGGATCCATGGTTGAAGTACTGCTGGAGCGCGGCGACCTTTGCGCTCGGGATGAGCCGCAGAAGCATCGGCGGGAACATCAGGATCGCGCCGGCGAAGATGATGGGCATGACGCCGGGGAAGTTGACTTTGAGCGGCATGTAGGTGCTGCCGCCCGCGACCTTGTTTCCGACGGTCTTGCGCGCCATCTGGATCGGCACCTTGCGGACACCCTGGCAGAGGATGATCGTGAGGGCGGTCACAACGGCAAAGATGATGATCAGGATGAGCACGTGCGGGAGACGGAAACGGGCATCGCCCGAACCGCCGCTCTGGTACATGTCGTACAGCTGGGCGATCGCCTTCGGAAGACGGTCGATGATGCCGATCGTAATGATGATCGACACGCCGTTTCCAATGCCTTTGTCCGTGATCTTTTCACCGAGCCACATCAGGATCATCGTACCGCAGGTCAGGATGATGACCGAGAAGAACACGAACGCGGAGACGTTGCCGCTGACGAGCGGCTGTCCGGGGAGCGCCGAGGGCAGGCCGAGGCGTTCCGGGTGCGTCATGGCGATCGCGGTCATCGCGCCCTGGATGAGGCAGATGACGATCGTGAGGTAGCGGGTGTACTGGTTGATCTTGTTCATCCCGGCCTCGCCTTCACGCTTGAGGCGTTCGAGCGAGGGAAGGACGGGTACCAGGAGCTGCATGATGATGGAGGCGGAGATGTAGGGCATGATGCCGAGCGCTCCGACGGCGAACTGCTGGAGAGCGCCGCCGCTGAAGAGGTCGATCATGCCCAGGAAGCCGCCCGCACCTGCCGTATCCTGGGAGAGCTTGTCGAAATAAGCCTTGAGGTTACTCGTGTTGACTCCGGGACACGGGATGTTGGCCGCGATCCGGCAGACAATGATGACCGCTGCGGAAAAAAGGATCTTGTTGCGGAGATCCTTGATCTTGAAAGCGTTGATGAATGCTTTGAACATGTTGCCTCAATTTCCGGCGGGAACGCCGCAAGGGTTATTCGATGACTTCGACGGAGCCGCCGGCGGCTTCGATCTTGGCCTTGGCGGAGGCGGAGAACTTCTGCGCCTTGACCTTGAGGGCCTTGCTGACGTCGCCGGTGCCGAGAACCTTCAGCGGAGCCTTGTTCTTGGCGACGAGACCGGCCTTGAGGAGGACCTCTTCGTTGATCTCGGTACCCGCTTCGAACACTTCGTTGAGGGTGCCGACGTTGACGACGTTGAAGACTTCCTTCACGCCGTGCATCTTGAAGCCGCGCTTCGGGATGCGGCGGAAGCTCGGGGTCTGACCGCCTTCAAAGTGATGACGGATGGCGGCGCCGCTGCGCGAACGCTGGCCTTTTTCACCGCGGCCGCAGGTTCCGCCCCAGCCGGAGCCGTCGCCGCGACCGACTCTGTGTCTGTTCTTGCAGGAGCCGGGAGTCGTTTCGAGACTATGCAGATTCATGATGAACTCCTTCTCTTATTTCTTGCCGAGTTTCTCAAGGACCTGGTCCTTGGTCTTCAGCAGCTCAATGGCGCGGAACGTCGCCTTGACGACGTTGGCCGGGTTGCTGGAACCGAGGGACTTGGCGAGGACGTCGACGACGCCGCCGAGGTTGAGGACGGGGCGCATGGCGCCGCCGGCGATCAAACCGGTACCGGGGGAGGCCGGACGCAGGAGGACCTTGGAGCCGCGGAATTTGGCGGTCACGGTGTGGGGGATGGTGTGCCCGGAGAGGGGCATGACGACCATGTTCTTGCGGGCAGCTTCGCCGCCCTTGCGGATGGCGTCGGAGACTTCGTTGGCCTTGCCGTAGCCGAAGCCGACTTTGCCTTTGTGGTCGCCGACGACGACGAGCGCGCCGAAGGAGAAGTTACGGCCGCCTTTGACGACCTTGGAGCAGCGGTTGATGCTGATGACGACTTCTTCAGTGTCGGACTGCTCGCGTTCCTCTTTGGCCGGAGCGTCTTTTCTGGATTTGTCAAAACTCATAGTGTTGATACCTCTTAGAATTGGAGGCCGGCCTTGCGGGCGGCGTCGGCAAGAGCTTTGATTCTGCCGTGATACTGGAATCCGCTGCGGTCGAAGACGACCTTGGAGACGCCTGCGGCGATGGCCTTTTCAGCGGCGAGCTTGCCGAGAGCGGCGGCGGCTTCGACGTTGCGCTTGAGGTTCAGGGCCTTGAACTCGGGAGAGAGCGTGGAGCTGGAGGCAAGCGTGACGCCGGCATCGTCGTCGATGAACTGGCAGTACATGTTGTTCGCAGTGAGACTGACGCAGAAGCGGGGGACGGAGGCCGTCCCGGCGACTTTTTTGCGGAGACGCACATGGCGAAGCTGTCTTCTGACTTGGGAATTGCGAGTCATTCTTTTAATTCCTTTCACCCGTTATGCGTTCTTCTTGCCGGGCTTGATCGTGACCTGTTCGTCCGAATAACGGACACCCTTGCCCTTGTAGGGTTCGGGCTTGCGGAAGGCGCGGATCGTGGAGGCGACGGCGCCGACGAGCTGCTTGTCGTATCCCTCGATGGAGATCTTGTAGCCGTCGGTGACGGTGAGCTTGATGCCTTCGGGCACGATGTAGTTGATGTCGTGGGAGAAGCCGAGCTTGAGCGTGAGCTTGTTGCCGGCGAGGTCGGCACGGAAGCCGACGCCGACGATCTCGAGGCCCTTGGAGTAGCCCTTGGACACGCCGATGACGGCGTTGTTGATGAGGGCGCGGTTCAGGCCGTGCATCGCTTTCGCGTTGTCGAGGTCGGTGTCGCGGCTCAGGACGATCTGGTCGCCTTCGACCTTGACCGTGATGTGCTTCTGGGTGGGGATGGTGAGCGTACCGAGCTTACCGGTGATAACGGTCGCGCCGTCTTCGACTTTGGCGGTGACGCCAGCGGGGATGGCAACCGGTTTTTTACCAATACGAGACATGATGACTCCTTGAAGTTACCAGACGTAGCAGAGGATCTCTCCGCCCACGTTTTGTTTCTCGGCGTCTTTGCCGCTCAGTACACCTCTCGACGTGGAGAGGATGGCGATACCCATTCCGTCCTTGACCTTCGGAATGTTCTGGCTGCCGCAGTACAGTCTGCACGACGGCTTGGAAACACGCTGGAGGTTTTCGATGACGGGCTGGCGTTTGAAGTATTTCATGGTGATCTTCAGAACCTTCTTCGTTTCACCCTCGACGACATAGTCGGCGATGTAGCCTTCCTGCTTGAGGACTTCCGCGATGGCGGTCTTCATGATGGAAGAAGGCATGGAAACGACCTTCTGCATGGACATGCAGCCGTTGCGAAGGCGCGTCAGCATATCTGAAATCGGATCCTGCATACTCATTGTATGGATTCCTTTCTGTTACCAACTGGCCTTAATCACGCCCGGGATCTGGCCCGTGGAGGCCATTTCGCGGAAGCAGATACGGCAGAGTTTAAATTTGCGGATGACGGCGCGGGGACGACCGCAGGCGGCGCAACGCGTGTAGCTACGGACTTTGAACTTCCCGCCGCGTTTCTGTTTCGCAATCAGACTTTTCTTAGCCATTTCTTAACGTCTCCTTACTTGGCGAACGGGAAATCCAGCATGGTGAGAAGTTCCTTCGCCGCGGCGTCGGTCTTCGCGCTGGTCACGATCGTGATGTTCATTCCGAGCGGATATTTGATCTTGTCGAGGTCGATTTCGGTGAAGATCGAAACATCCGGGATGCCGAGGTTGTAGTTTCCGACGTGGTCGAAACCCTTCTTCGGAGCGCCGCGGAAGTCGCGGACACGCGGGAAGGCGTTGTGGACCAGACGGTCGAGGAACTGGTACATGCGGTCGCCGCGGAGGGTGACCATGAGACCGACGGACATGCCGGCGCGAAGTTTGAAGTTCGCGATGTTCTTTCTGGACTTGCAGACGACGGGGGCCTGGCCGGCGATGGCGGAGAGGTGGGTGCGGGCTTCGGAGAAGGCGTCCTTTTCCATCTTGGTGCCGATACCGGTGCTGATGACGATCTTCTTCAGCTTCGGAATCTCCATGACGTTCTTGAGGCCGAGCTTTTCCTGAAGAGCGGGACGGACCTGCTCATTGTAGTATTTTCTCATATCGGGCATTGTTCAGTTCCTCCACTCACTCGGCCTTCTTCGCGCCTTCGTCGGCGGAAGCGATCTTCTTGACGTTGGAGACGTGCACGGAGACGGCGCGGTCGGCGAGGCCGCCGTTCGGATTCGCGGCGCTCTTGCGGACGGTGCGTTTCTTCGTGATGCGTTCACGGTCGCGGTCGGTGGGATTCTCGATTTCGAGGACGACGCGGTCTTTCTTCTTCAGGATGGCCACGACCTTGGCGGTTTTGTTCTTCCAGCCGCCGCTGATGACCTGGACCTTGTCGTTCTTCTTGACGTGGTAGTGCTTCTGGCACTTGTTGAGTTCGTTATTCATCAGAGGACCTCCGGCGCCAGGGAAATGATTTTCATGAAGTTCTTGTCGCGAAGTTCACGGGCGACCGGTCCGAAAATACGGGTGCCTTTCGGATTCTTCTGGTCGTCGATGATCACGGCGGCGTTCTTGTCGAAGCGCAGGTAGGATCCGTCGGAACGGCGGATGCGGGCAGCGGTGCGGACGACGACGGCCTTGACGACGTCGCCTTTCTTCACGGTGCCGCCGGGGATGGCTTCCTTGACCGTGGCGGTGAAGATATCGCCGATGGAGGCGATGGTCTTGCGCTGGCCGAGGACGGTGATGAGCACGATGCGCTTGGCGCCGGAATTGTCGGCGACTTCAAAACTGGATTGCATCTGAACCATAGTTCAAGTCTCCTCTTATTCGCTGCGGCTGATGATTTTGACCAGGCGCCAGTGCTTGGTCTTGCTCAGGGGGCGGGTCTCCGCGATCATGACCTGATCGCCGACCTTCGCTTCGTTGTTCTCGTCGTGAGCCGCATAGCGGACGTGGCTCTTGACGACCTTCTTGTACCGGGGATGCGCGGAACGCGTCACGATCTCAACGACGATCGTCTTGTTCTGGGCGTCGCTGATGACGTTTCCGACGCGCGTTTTCCGGTGGCCGCGCACGACGGCTGCGGCAGCGGTATCAGTCTTAATGGTTTCGTCCATTTCAGGTATTCCTTATTTGCCGGCCGAAGCGCGTTTGTTGAGTTCGGTCATCACCCGGGCGAGATTGCGGCGGGCGGTGCGGATTTTGGCCGGGCTTTCGAGCTGACCGGATTTGGCCTGGGCGCGGAGGAGGAACTTTTCCTTGCGGAGAGCGCCGTCGCGAGCGACGAGCTCGTCCTGCGGAAGTTCGCGGATCTGCTGCATGGCCTTGTTGACAGATTTTTTGTTTTTCATGACAGGTCCTTCCTCACATTAGACAGCCGGGATCCGGGAGACGAAGCGGCAGCGGATCGGGAGCTTGGAAGCGGCGAGGCTCATGGCCTCCTTCGCGAGGGTCTCGGAGCAGCCGGAGATTTCGAAGAGCATGCGGCCGGGCTGAACCGGGGCGACCCAGTATTCGACGTTGCCTTTGCCCTTGCCCATACGGACTTCCAGGGGCTTCTTCGTGCAGGGCTTGTACGGGAACAGGCGAATCCACACCTGACCGCGGCGTTTCATATGGCGGGTGATCGCGACACGGGCGGCTTCGATCTGGGCGGCGGTCAGGAAACCGCGCTCAAACGTCTGCAATCCGAAATCGCCGAAATCCAGTTTGTTGCAGCGTTGGGACAGCCCGGCGTTATTACCGCGCTGCACCTTTCTGTGCTTTACTCTTTTTGGCATTAACGGCATTTTGCATTTCCTCCGTGAGTTCCTTGTGGCAGATCCAAACCTTCACGCCGATTTTGCCTGCGGTCGTGTTGGCCTCGGTGAATCCGTAATCGATGAAAGCCTTCAGGGTCTGAAGCGGCGTGCGCCCTTCCTTGTAGGTTTCGGTGCGGGCCAGTTCTGCGGCGCCGAGTCGGCCGGAGCACTGGATTTTGACGCCTTCGGCGCCGAGTTCCATGGCGGTCTGGATGGCCTTCTTCATGGCACGGCGGAAACCGATGCGGCGTTCGAGCTGGGCAGCCACGTTTTCAGCGACGAGCTGAGCGTTGGTCTCGGGCTGCTTGACCTCGATGACGTCGACGATGAGCTCCTGCCCCTTGTCGAGCAGCTTGCTCACTTCGTCACGCAGTCTGTCGATCTCGGCGTCCTTGCCGCCCTTCTTGCCCAGGAGCACGCCCGGACGGGCAGCGAAGATGGTGGTGCGAACGCGGTTGAAATAGCGTTCGATCAGGATGTTGGAGATCGCAGCCTGATTGTAGTTCTTCTTGATGTAGGTGCGGACCTTGCGGTCTTCGTGGAGCCACGTCCCGAAGTTGTCCTTGCGGGCGAACCAACGGGAGCACCAGTTCTTGTTCAGGGCAAGTCTGAGCCCGATCGGATTAATTTTTTGTCCCACTGTGATTTCCTTTCAATCTCAGTCGTCGGTAAGAACCACCGTGAAGTGGCTCATGCGTTTGCGGATTCTGCCCGCCATGCCGCGTGCCTTCGGACGGAAACGCTTCAGCATCGGACCGGGGTCCGCGACTGCGGTTTTGACCATCAGGGACGCTTCGTTCATTCCGCTTTCAGCTGCGGCCGCCTTGGCGCATTTGAGCGTCTTGGCAAACAGCTTGGCGGCTTTTCTCGGGGAAATTTCCGCAATCGCAAGCGCTTCGGCGTAGGGCTTTCCCTGGATGACCCGGGAGAAATCCATACCCTTGGACGGAGCAATGCGGACATACCTTGTTACTGCCCGAACTTCCATGTTGTTCTCGCTTTGTTGTTATGGTTTTGGGTTGAAGAAAGAGCGAATTGTATGTATTTGAGCATCCCGAACCCCGCGGCACAATGCACCGCAAGACCCGGAACGGGTTTCCAATGGAGCTTGCCGTACGCCGCGTCTGATACCGGGCATTTTCAGCTGGGCTGAGTGTCCCCGGGCAAAGATAGCTTAGAACAGCAAAATGGGCTGCCGCCGCGTTTTCTGCGGCAAACAGAGTTAATAATATACCTTCTCATTCCATGATTTTCCAGTCCGTTTCCAAAAAAAATGCACTTTTTTTTCGTTTTTTTTCGGTCCAGGATGAAAAAAGATGGAAAAATGTCAGATTCATCGTTTATTTGCTTTTCACCGATCCGCCCCCGCGGAACAGCCGGTCGACCGCTTTCACGAACCGCATCGTCCGCGTCATCCGCGGCGTGATCGCACCTTTCGGGCAGTGTTCCTGACAGCAGAAACACCGGATGCAGTGCGGAAGGTCGAAGGCAGGTTTGCCGCCGGAAAGCTTCAGGGATTTCGGCGGGCACATCTTCACGCAGACGCCGCATCCGACGCATTTCGCCGGGTCGAGTACAGGATTCACGACCATCAGTTTGTAGAGCGGCTTCTGCATCCATTTCGGGATGCCGACGCCGAGATGCATCTGCGCCATGTCCATGACGGGACGATCCGGAAGAGCCAGCGGGGCGCAGACAGGCAGCGGATCGGGATTGTCGACCGTTTCCGGCGCGGGGAAGAGTCCGCGCGCCTTCGCGCGTTTGATGATGTGCAATGTGTCGGGATCGACGCCGAGGACCCGCGCCGCGACCGAATCAAGCGCCAGCGCGTCCGTGCCGCCCGCGACGAAATGCCGGTCCGCCGGAGTCCCCGCGCCGGGTCCGTTTCCCTCCATGCAGGTGACGGCGTCGAGCAGATTGAATGTGGGCCGGACGACGAGATAAAGGTCGAGAAGCATGTCGGCGAATTTGTCGTAGTCGCGTCCGACGGCGAGATGCCAGGCGAGCCGGTCGCCGCCGTTGACGAGCCCGAAAAGGTTTTTGACGCAGAAGGTCAATGTCATCATGCCGTGCGTCTTGGCTTTGGCCAGGTCGGCGACGAAATCGTATTCGCGGAACTCATTGGCGATCTCAAGATTGCGGAAAAAAACGGCGTCGAGCGGGGGCTGTTTGATGTAGTTTTTGAAATTGGCGGACGCGACGCCGAGCGATTTCAGTTCGTCGGCGATGCCCATGGCACGGAGAATCTGCGGCGTGGTCTGCACGGCGGGATTCTCCAAGATGGCAACGCGCGACGCCCCGGCGTCCAGAAAGACTTTCGCCGTCTCGACGATGAACCGCGGATTCACGGCCTGCGGATCGTTGTCCCTGCGCCACGCCAGCAGATTGGGTTTCAGCATCACGGATTTGCCGGAAATGCCGCCCGCAGCCTCAATCTGAGGTCGCAGGACGTGTTCGAGCGCCGGACGCAGAACCTGCGGCGTGTAGTCGGCGCAGGGAGCGAACGCCAGACGGATCGTTTTCTTCTGTTCGGGCGTCACTTGCTCTTCAGCCATTGGATCAGCTCCGCGACGTCTGCGATGAGGTCGGGATTCTGCGTGCATTCGGGTTTATGGCCGGGGATGAACGCGGCAATGCGGCCGCCCCACGGAGTAGCCGCCAGATACGCCTGCGGATACGTGCGTCCGTTTATGGTCGTCTCCATGAGGACCGTGACAGGGGAGACCTGTTCGAGGTCGATGTACACCTCGTCGGTCGGGAGTTCGATGCGGCGGAGACGCGATGCTAGCGGATGGCGCACTTTGGCGACCTCGACCGTGCAGGGGACGACCGGATGCGTGGAGGGCGCGATTCCGTCCGGGTCTTCCGGGCGCACCCAGCGGAGCCCGACCATGCCGCGCCACCAGTCCCAGCCCCAGAACGCCGCGCTGGATCCGTGAAGCAGCAGCAGATCGCCGCCGCGTTCGCAGTAGGCGCGGACAGCTTTTTCTGCGCCGGGACCCGGCATCGGCTGGCCGCAGGTACCCGCGATCATGTGGAGCACGAGCAGCTCACAATCTTTTCCCCAGTCGCCGGATTCGAGCAGGGACCAATCGTTTTCCGTGAACACCGTTTCTTTGCGGAAATCCTCCGGCAAAAGTTCGAAAATGTGTCTGCCGGGGTTCACACTGTAATGGTCGTCGGTGAAAAAGTAGTTCACGGGTGCCTCCTTGGGTTGATGCTGGGCGGGGGAATGCGATTGTATCAGTTCAATAATATAGCATCTCTCCGGGAGAAAATCAAAATGATGCTTGAAAAAACCAGGGCGCGCGTGTATTGTATTTTTTGATAATGTTACGAAGGCGGAACGGCTTCAATTCGATCCGGCGTCCGCATGTTTTTGTTGAATGAGGTCATCATGGCACACTATCGAACGCTGCACATTGGCGGAAAATACGGATACCCGATGCCGTGTCTCGAACACGAGTTCCGGCCGGCCGTGCTGGAACACCGTCTCTTCCGCGCCACGGTCGGGAAATCCGGACGAGCGACACCGCTGAAACTCGCGGTCGCGACGCCCTCCGGGCAGGTCGTGGCCGTGGAAACCGTCGTGTACGGCAGTCCGGATGCGGCGGAGTTCGCGACGAACGTGCGCCATGCGGAACGCCTCGTAAAAACTCTGCTGTGGATTGCCGGAGGAAGCCGGATCCTCGTCGCCGGCTCGAACGAGGTCGCGGCGGCGCTCGCGAAGATCTACGCGCCGGACGGAGAACGCGCGTTTGACTACACCAGCATGACGAAAATCTACGAAACGGCGCTTGCCGTGGAATCTGTTCCATTTGAGGATGCCCCGGCGGCAAATGAACCGCAAAACGGCCTCGGACGACATTTCGAGGGATGCCGCATCGGATTCGACCTCGGCGCGAGCGACCGCAAATGCGCCGCCATGCAGGACGGCAAGGTCGTCTTCTCCGAGGAGGTCGTGTGGGATCCATCCAAACAGTCCGATCCGGCCTGGCACCGGGCGGGCATCAACGACTCCATCCGCCGCGTCGCCGCCCATCTGCCGCGCATCGACGCGATCGGCGGAAGCGCCGCGGGCGTGTACATCAACAACCGCGTGCGGATGGCCTCGCTCTTCCGCAGTGTCCCGCAGGAGCGCTTCGAACAGGAAGCCGCTCCCGTTTTCGAGTTCGTACGCGAGGACTGGCACGGCGTGCCGTTCGCGGTCGTGAACGACGGGGAAGCCGCCGCGCTCGCCGCCTCGGTCCAGCTCGAACGCAACGGCATCCTCGGGGTATCGTTCGGCAGCAGCATGGCTGGCGGATATGTGAACGGCGCGGGATGCATCACGGGCCGCCTCAACGAGCTGGCGTTCGTGCCGGTGGACTATTCCGAGTCCGCCCCGCGCGACGAATGGAGCGGCGACCGGGGATGCGGCGTGAACTATTTCTCCCAGCAGGGCGCGGCGCGTCTGGCCGCAAACACCGGGCTGCTTTTCTCCCCGAACGTGCCGCTTCCGCAGGTGCTTCTGGGGATTCAGGCGTACGCGGAGGAAGGCGATGAACGCGCGCTGAACGTCTTCCGCAGCATCGGAACGGCGTTCGGGTACACGGTCGCGGGCTTCTGCGAGTTCTATCCGGTCATCGAAACCGCCGTCATCATGGGGCGTGTGACCAGCGGCGTCGGCGGCGACATCATCAGCGAGGAGGCGAACCGCGTCCTCGCCGATGTCTTCCCCGAGCTCAAAACGACCGTGGCCGTGCCGGACGACTCCATGCGGCGGCACGGGCAGGCGGTCGCGGCGGCCACGCTCCCGGAAATCCGAACTTGACTCAGCAATACTCAACCTCACTTAAACAGGAGTTCAACATGAAAGAAATGACTTTGATGGTGCTCGCCGCCGGAATGGGCAGCCGCTACGGCGGACTCAAGCAGATCGACCCGGTCGGGCCGAACGGCGAGATCATCCTAGACTATTCCATCCACGACGCCATGCAGGGCGGATTCAACAAGGTCGTGTTCGTGATCCGGCGCGACATCGAACAGGCGTTCCGCGAGGCGGTCGGCGCGAAGTGGGAAAAGCGCCTCGCCGTCGAATACGCATTCCAGGAACTGAACACCCTGCCCGCCGGACACGGCGTTCCCGAAGGCCGCCAGAAACCGTGGGGGACAGGCCACGCCGTGCTCTGCGCCGCGGACAGGATCTCCGGCCCGTTCGCCGCAATCAACGCGGACGATTTCTACGGGCGCAGCGGATTCGTGCAGCTCGGCAAGGCGCTGGCGGAAAACGCCGATCCCGGCCGCCATTTCATGGTCGGATACCCGCTCCGCAACACCCTTTCCAAGTTCGGCTCCGTCTCGCGCGGCGTCTGCACCGCCAATGCGGACGGCACGCTGAAAGAAGTTACCGAGCGCACGAAGATCGAACCGGACGGCGCTGACGGAGCGGTCGCGGTCGACGAGAACGGCGCGAAGCTCACGTTCACCGGCGGCGAGATCGTCTCCATGAACTTCTGGGGATTCATGCCGTCGCTGTTCGATGGCCTGCGCGGACTCTTCGAAGAGTTCCTGCGCGGACACGGCTCCGAGCTCAAATCCGAGTTCTACCTCCCCGCCGCCGTCGCCTCCATGATCCGCGCGGGACAGGCATCCGTCGGCATTCTCGAAAGTCAGGATTCCTGGCTCGGCGTGACCTACCGCGAGGACAAGCCGCGCGTGCAGGCCGGCATCGCCGCACTGGTCGAATCCGGCGTGTACCCCTCGCCGCTGCTTTCGTAAGCTCGTTTCCTACGGAGCCCCCCCATGCCCGTTTCCGACCGCACCGCGCTGGAATCCGCCGCTCATTTCGAGCTCGGCGGACGTGTCGTTTCCGTTGCGGCGTTCGGCAGCGGGCACATCAACGACACCTTCGCGCTGACGGTCGAAAAGCCCGCGTCCGACGCATTCGTGCGCTTCGTCCTCCAGCGCATCAATCCGCACGTCTTCCCGAATCCGCTCGCCGTGATGGACAATATCGTCCGTGTCACGCGGCATCTGAAGGAGAAATACGCGATCCTGCCGGACGCCGGGCGGCGCGTACTGACCGTGGTTCCCGCGAAGGATGCGAAACCGTGCCGGTTCGACGAGGACGGCGCGTGCTGGCGCTGCTACCGCATGATCGAAGGCGCAGGCACGATTGACGCCGTGCGCGAGCCCGCCCAGGCCAGAACCGCTTCGTTCGCGTTCGCCCGGTTCGCCCGCGACCTCTCCGACCTGCCGCCGCCTCGCCTTCAGGAGACCATTCCGGCGTTCCACGACACTCCGGCACGGTTGCGTGCGCTGGATGCCATCGCAAACGAGGACCGCCTGGGACGCGCCGCATCCGCCGCGCAGGAGCTCGCCGAGATCGACGCCATGCGCCACCTCGCGCCGCTCATCACGGACGCGTTCGCCGCCGGGCTGATCCCGGAGCGCATCACACACAACGACACGAAGATCAACAACGTGATGCTCGACGACGCGACCGGCGAGGCGATCTGCGTGGTGGACCTCGACACCGTGATGCCCGGGCTGGCGCTGTACGATTTCGGCGACCTCGTGCGCGTGGCTGCGAATCCGGCCCGCGAGGATGCCGGCAAGCTCAAAGGACTGGAGGCGCGCCGCGACATGTACGACGCCTGCGCCGAAGGGTTTCTGGCGGGATTCGACGGCTACCTGACCGAACAGGAGATCAGGCTCATGCCGATCGCCGGAGCCGTCATCACGTTCGAGCTCGCCGTGCGGTTTCTCTCCGACTACCTCGACGGCGACCGCTATTTCAAGACGGCGCGCCCCGGCCACAACCTCGACCGCGCGCGCACCCAGATCGCCCTCGCCCGTTCCCTCGAAAAGCTCGCGGGCTGACGCACGTCCGCCACGCAACGTTTTTTTATCCGAAGTTTTGTCTTTCCGCTTGATTTTTCGCCGGTTCCGCGTCATATTATTCCATAGCTTTTTTCCGGAGAATCCGCCATGACCAGACGTTTCCATCTCTGCCTCCTTGCCGCACTCACCGGCGCGGCGTCCGCCGCCCTGCCGTGCGTCCTGCACGCCCAGATCATCAACCGCAGACCGATCAACGGCGCAACTCTGGGCGGACTCTCCGCCGGAACGACCATCCCATTCGTGGTGGACTCCGAGGCCGAAGCCTATGGGGAATTGCTCGCAGCGGTCCGGCGCGGCGCTCCGTCGCTGCTGGAACGCGTCCTGAAGAATTATGCTCACACGCCGCGTCTTCTGGATCATTACCTCAACTACTACGAGACGCCGCTCATCTTTCACGCGATCTCCGAAGCCAAGCTCGAACACTGCGACCTCCTGATCCGCTACGGCGCAATCGTGGATTTCCAGATTTCGGACAACCAGTTCCGCAAATTCCAGAAGAGCGCCGCGCGGAAGATCGACTACAAACAGCCCATCAAGGGGTCCTGCACCCCCCTCGCCTACGCCTGCCATCTCCCGGTCATTTCCGGTTCGCAGAAACGTGACGCCCGGGCGATCATCAAGCTCCTGCTCGACGGCGGCGCGGACTGCAACCTGCCGGGATTCGAGGACAAGCCGCCCGTGCAGATCCTTGGCGAACAGGACCGCATCGACGACCTGAAGCTCGTTCTTTCCTACAAAAAGGTCGAGTTCAATTCGCCGGTCCTCGCGGAATACATGCGCACGCATAAGGAGGACGAAGCCGTCCTCCTCCTGAAGGCGTACAAGGCCGAACGCGAGGCCGAAGCAGAGAAAAACGCCGCGGCGGCCGCGAAAAACCTGAAGAAGCCGCCGTTCACCGGAAACCCGACGCTCACCTTCGACAAAGCCGTCCTCACCAACAACACGTCCGAGATCCTGAAGCACCTCGGCGCGATGAAGGACGTCGACGACCCGCTGTCCGGCGACGACAACACATACAAGCAGACGCCGCTGATCCGCGCTGTCGTGCTGGAACGCGCCGCCGCCGTGCGGCTGGTGCTGGACGCCGGAGCCGACGTGAACAAGGCCGATGAAACGACCTGCAATCCGCTGGTCTATGCGCAGATCGGGAAACAGAGCGAAATCGCCGCCATGCTGAAGGAAGCCGGCGCGAAGCTCCCCGTCTGCGAGAATATCGAGGACGCGGCGAAGCAGGACCGTCCCGACGAGGTCGAACGTCTGTTCAAGGAGGCCACGGCCCGCAAGCTCAAGACCGCGCCTCTGCTCGCGCAGGCGATGATCGCATCGATCAGCCTGGAGCGTGAACACTCCTTCGAAGCGGTTCTCAAGCTCGGCGGCAATCCGAACCAGATCAAGGTCAACGATCAGGTCCCGCTCATTTTCAACCTGATTGATAAAAATCTCGACGTGTTTATCGCCTTGTGCAAAAAGGCATCGACCCCGCTTGACCTGAAGGTGAAGCATCCGCAGGCCAAGCTCACGCCCATGCTTTATGCGGCGTCCAGAGTCAAGACGACGCCGGCCGTCATTCAGGCACTGGTCAAAGTCGGGGCCAGCGCGAACACCAAAGGCACGAAGAACAAGACCGCGCTCATGTATGCCGCCGAGGCCGGAAACACCGCAGTCGTCGACGCCCTGCTGAAAGCAGGCGCCGATCCGAAGGCCGAGGACGCCGGCGGCAAGACCTACAAGGATTACAAAAAGTAATCGGGGCCTCTTCCTCATTTTTCCTCGTCTCCGCCTCAAAAACGCATTTGCGAATCCGTGAAAGGTTTTGAGGCGGAAATCTCTTTGCAAAGACTTTCTTAAGCTCGTTTTACGGCGTTTTCCCGATTATTGGACGGTGTACCATTGTCATGTTCCGGAACGGACGAACCACGGGCCGCATCCGGACGCTTTGGTTCGAAACGTCCGGCAAGGGCAAAGCGCAGACAAGGTGGTACGAGCTCGATTCAGTCCACGAAAAAGGACGCACCGGATTATGTTCCGGTGCGTCCGAATTGCGCTTAAGCGTGCGAGGGGATCAGCCCTTCGTCGCGCCGCTGGTCAGGCCGGCCACGAATTCCTTCTGCAGGATGAAGAAGAGAATGGCGGGCGGGATGATGGCGAGCAGCGTGCCGGCGAGGAAGATGCCGTATTCCTGCACGTACAGGCCGATGTACTGGTTCAGCACGACCGGCAACGGCAGTTTGGACTGCGTCTGCACGAAGATCTGCGGCTGAAGGAAGGCGTTCCAGGTGGCGAGGAACGTGATGAGGCAGTAGGCCGCCGTCACGGGACGCACGAGCGGAAGCGTGATCTCCCAGTAGATGCGGAACTCGCTGGCGCCGTCGACGCGGGCGGATTCCAGCAGACTGGTCGGAACGCCGATCATGGCCTGACGGAAGAGGAAGATGCCGAACACGGTGATCGCACCGGGGATGATCAGGGCGTAGTAGGTGTCCATCCACCCGAACTTGTAGACCATCTCGAAGAGAGGCGCCAGGAAGAGCATGCTCGGGAACATCATGGAACCCAGCATGACGAAGAGGATCGCGTTTCTGCCTCTGAACTTGTACTTCGCGAGCGCATATCCGGCCATCGACGAGAAGAAGATGTTGATGGACGTGATGGTGCAGGACAGGAAGACCGAGTTCACGATGTACTGCCAGAAATAGACCGACCCCTGCGGAGAGTGGTACTCTTCCGTAAGCAGGCGGCGGAAGTTGTCCAAGTTCAGCGAGCCGTCGAACCAGTTGGCGACGGGAGGCAGGAACGTGTACTGCATCATGATGGTCTTGTCTTTGAACGCGCTGCAGATCAGCCACGCGAACGGCGTGAGCGTGAGGAAAGCGGCGATGCAAAGCAGGACGACGCGGAGGTAGGCGGGGGCGATCTTCCAGCCCTTGCCCGGGATCAGGCGCAGGACGACGTAGACGATGGCCGCGGCGATCAATACCCAATGGACTAAATTTAAATGCATTGTATCTGACTCCTATTCCATCAATCCACGTCGTACGCGTGCGTGACTTTGAGTTGGAAAATACTGATGACGAAGATGATGGCCGCGAGGATCCATCCGATTGCGGCCGCCGTGCCCAGGTCGCCGTTGTTGAAGCCCCACTCGTAGAGGTAACCGACGACGGTCATCGCTGCGTTGTTCGGGCCGAACCCCTCGCCCTTCATCAAGGCGAACGGGAGTTCGAACAGCTGGTAGGACCCGATCGTACTCATGATGACCACGAAGATCGCGATTGGCTTGATCTGGGGGAGCGTGATGTGCAGGAACGTCTGCCATCCGTTCGCGCCGTCGATCTGCGCGGCCTCGACCAGCTGCTTGTCGACCGACTGCAGACCGGCGAGGAAGTAGATCATGTTGTAGCCCACATACATCCACAGGGAGATGATGATCAGGGCGGGGAGAAGCAGGTTCGGGTCGGCGAGCCACTGTTTTTCAAGGCCCCAGCCGATGAGGGCGTCAAGGCCCTTGTTGAAGAGGCCGTAGTGCGGGGTGAAGATCACGGCGAACATCACGCCGACGAAGATCTGGCCGACGAGGTTCGGGCTGAAGATCATCAGACGGAACGCGCCTTTCATGCGGCTGTTGCTGTTGTTCAGCAGCATGGCAAGCCCGAGGGAGATCGGCAGCTGGATGCAGATGGACGCGATGGCGTAGATGGTGGTGTTGCTCATCGCTTTCCAGAACATGCTGTCGGTAAAGATGAACTTGAAGTTGTCAAGTCCGACGAAGATCGCGGTGTGGGGGCCGTCGGTCTGGTGGAACGCCAGCCAGCCGGCGTAGAGCAGCGGATACACGAAGAACACCGCCGCATAAAGAAGGTACGGCGCAAGGAACATCCATGGCGCCACGGGATGGCGGTCGGGACCGCCTTTCTTTTTTTGAATGTTGGCAGACATTTCTGTTATTGCTCCTTGCTTCCGGTTGCGGGCTCGGCGGATGCGGCGGCCGCAACAGTCTTATTTCCGGAGTCTCTGAGGAAGACGTTGAAGTTGATCATCTTGCGGACGTTGTCGGCGTTCTTTTTGAGTCTCGGCGTGATCCGCGCCAGAAGTTCGGCATCGTTTATATTCGGATTGCTCTCGTAATACTGGCGGGCGTCGTAGTAGACGTCGAGGAGCTGCGTTTCCGCCTGTCTGGTGTAGGCCGTGATGTAGTGCGGCGGGGTGCCGTCGGCCTGGGAAGCGTACATTTCGCCGATGGAGACGAATTCGTCCACAAGGTCGCCTGTCACCGGATCATGGAACATGTGCTTGTAGAAATCGCTCTTCTGCTTGAGCTCGGGAAGCTTCCAGGATGCCTTGATCGGGGGAAGGATGTTCGTGAGCAGGAAGCGCTCGCCGAGGTCCTCGGTCTTCGTGTAGAGGTACTTCGCGAACTTCCAGGCGAGTTCCTGATTCTTGCAGTGCTTGGTGATGGCAAGTCCGGAACCGCCCCAGGTGCCGGTCTTGTAGCTGCCGGGCAGCTGGTTGCCGTCCTTGTCCGCCCAGATGGGCATCGGCATCAGTGCCAGGTTGCCTTTCTGACGCGGGTTGTCCAGCATGAACTGGGCGGTGCGCCAGTCGGGGGTGAAGAAGAACAGGTCAAGGCCTTCGTTCATGGCCTGGTAGAAGTTCTGGCCGTCGCCGGCGGGGAACGCGATGCGGGTCTTGGTATTCGGGGTCGTCTGACGGACGAACCACGCGATCAGCTCCGCGACCTCGGGTTTGTCGAACGCGACTTTGCCGTCGGCGTCGAAGAGATCGAACCCGCGCTGGGTGAGCAGGATGATCAGACTGACCATGTTGTTGTCGGACATGTCGATCATGTAGCGCTTCCCGGGAACCGTGATGCGCTGGCCTTCCTTCACGAAGTCGTCCCAGGTCTTCAACTTCGTCACGTCGATGCCGAGTTCCTTGATCAGGTCGACGCGGTAGCAGAGGCAGGACGGGTGAACGTCGTGCGGGAGGGCGAAGATATGTCCGCGGCTGGACCAGAGGGCATAGCGCGTCTGGACCATCTTTTCGGGATCCATGAAGCCGTCTTTCTTCAGCAGATCCGTGAGGTCGACGAAGCCGACGTTCTCAAGCGGGCCGCGCGTGAAGTAGCCGATGGTGCCTTCCAGCATTTCAACGACGTCCGGGACGTCGCATCCGGTCTGCATGGCGGACTGGAGGCGGCTCATCAGGACTTCCTTCTGGACGCGCTGGAGAACGACGTTGCAGTTATTCTCCTTGTTGAACTGCTCGATCGCCTTCGTATAAGGCTTGACGTGGATTTCGGCCTGGATGGCCAGGATGAGGTCAGGTCTGTCTTTCTTTTCACCCAATCTCATCCAGAAGAACACAATACCGGAAACGATTGCAATGATCAGAATGACAAACGGGGCTTTTCCGAATGGATAAATGTTTCTCATTGATAACTCCTCAATGGTACGGTCATGACGCCGCCGGCATCATGACCATTGCAA
>CACWOL010000014.1:0-4098 GCA_902762495.1 uncultured bacterium
GTCATGTTGCCGACCTTGTTCTGCCAGGCGATACCGGCGGCGTTCGTCAGGAAGCCGATCGTCACCCAGTTTTCGTCGGTGTCGATGCCGTCCTTGTAGAAACCGATGTATGCGGACGGGACTTCATACGCATCCACGTTGCCGAACAGGACGGAGTCGGCCTTGCCGTCGCCGGTCATGTCGAAGTTGCCCAGATTGTCCCAGTTGGCCGGATGGCCGGTATTCGCGGATTGCCATTCGGACGTGCCGTTCATCCAGTATCCGTGCTGGTAATTGCCTTCGCCATGCTCGCCGGTCCACACGAACATCACGTCGCTGATGCCGTTTCCGTCGATGTCGCTCTTCGCCGGCGCCAGGACCGCCGCGCCGACCGTGACGGACAGGGCATCGTTCGTCAGGTTCAGTGTGTAGTCCGCGCCGCCGATGTTCACGGTCTCGCCGACCGCGAGCGAGCCGAGTTCCGTGCCGGAGGTGTTCACGACGGAGATCGTCTTGCTGAATCCCGTTGCGCCGCCCGCGAGCTTGTACGTGCCGTTCGCCTGCGTGCCGCCGACCGTGAGCGTGTAGGTCGGCATCTCCTGAACGGCGGAAAGATCGTTCACGAGCGCCTCTGCGCCCGCCGAAGTCTGCGTCAGGTCGAAATCGATGATCGCCCCCACGCAGGCGGAGACGACCGCACCATCTTCAAACGTCATCTTTCCGGTCACTTTGCCGCCGCTGGAAATAATGAGATTGCCTGTATCGCAGATGACAACTCCGCTTGCGATGCCGCCGCTGAAGATTTCGAGTCTGGCATAATTGGCGACAGTCGTGTCGACCGCTACCGTTCCCGAGTGAACCGTTGCATCTCCATGAGATGCCACTACAACCCCGTAGAACGTGTTCGGAAGAAATGTAACCTCCGCCCCGGCCTTCACCTCGACATATCCGCCATTTTCCTTGATCTGGTGCGCCGTGCCGCCGGAGGAGATAGTGAATTCGCCGCCGTGAACGTCAACCCCGTTTGCGATACCGCCGGAGTAGACATCAAGAAGATAATTGATGAATGTGGTGCTGTTCACCACGCCGCCAGAGTAGACATAGAGACAACCATTTTGGACCGTGGTGTTGTTCGCCACGCCGCCGGACCAGACATAGAGATCGCCATAATCGACCGTGGTGTTATCTGCCGTGCCGCCGTTCATCACGTACATGATACCCTTAACTGTTTTATCATTCATGACAGCGGCATGGGAAAGCAACTGCTTGTCCGAGCCGAAATAGACGCCGGAGTATTCGCTGACGAATGTCGCATATCCGCCATCAACGACAGAGACTTCTCCTTCGCAGGGCGTCCATGCGATGTTCGTGGCCGTGCCGCCGGAGAAGACATCAAGCCAGCCGCCGTTGCTGACCGTGGTATTGGCCGCCGTACCGCCGGAGTAGACATGGAGCCAGCCGCCGGAGTTGACCGTGGTATTGGCCGCCGTACCGCCGGAGGAGACCCTCAAGTCTCCGCAGTAGTTGACCGCGGTGTTGTTCGCCGAGCCGCCGGAGGAGACACTCAAGTCTCCGCGGTAGTTGACCGTGGTGTTGTTCGCCGAGCCGCCTTCGAGGATGTTGAGGACGCCTTCGTCGTTGATGTTGA
The DNA here is from genome assembly GCA_902762495.1 of uncultured bacterium. Taxonomy (GTDB): domain Bacteria; phylum Verrucomicrobiota; class Lentisphaeria; order Victivallales; family UBA1829; genus UBA1732. Next base: position 1,628 of record CACWOL010000014.1, read on the forward strand.
CATCGCATGCCAGCATGGATGCCGAAATATTCTTTGTCGCGCTGGTCAGGTCGCCGGTGAAGATGCTGGCGGTGTCGCCGATCGTGAGCATGAGAAGGGAATCGGTCAGCGAGAGCGTGTATTTGGTCCCGGCTATGTCCGTCTCGCCGCCCGCGACCGTGAGCGCGCCGAGCGACTCGCCGGAGGTGTTCACGACCGTAATGGTCCCGGCAAACGCGGACGCGCCGTCCGCGAGGCGGTACGTTCCCTCCTCCTGCGTGGCGGCGGAGATCGTGATGGTGTAGGCCGGAATGCCGTCGATCACGGAAAAGTCGTTCAGGAGAACGGAATTCGCGGGGGTGAGCGCGGAGATGTCGAAATCGATGATCGACCCCGAGAAGGCGGAGACGACCGCGCCATCTTCAAACGTCATTGATCCGGTCAGCTTTCCGCCGGAGAAGACATCAAGCCAGCCGCCGTTGCTGACCGTGGTGTCGCTTGCCGTGCCGGCGTGGATCGCGAAACGGCCGTTGTCGTTTATCGTGGCGCTGTACGTTTTTCCGCCGTCGAGACGAATCACGCCGCCTGAATAGACCTCGGTAAACAACGCATTTGCGCCGTCCCTGAGATAGAGTTCGCCCTGATCATTGACCATGGTCTGGTACGCATTACCGCTGGGGTAGACATAGAGGTGGCCGCCGGAGTTGACCGTGGTGTTGAGTGCCGTGCCGCCGGAGGAGACAAAGAGAAAACCGTCGTTGACCGCGGTGCCGTCTGCCCTGCCGGAGGAGACGTACATGCGGGCGTTCCCGTTGACCGTGGTGTTGAGTGCCGTGCCGCCGCTCATCACGTTCATTTCCCCGGAGAACCCGAGCGTTATGTTATCCATGACGGCGGCGCTGGAGAGCAGCTTGTTGGCCGAGCCGATATAAATGCCTGAATACTCGCTGACAAATGTCGCATATCCGCCGTCCGAAACAAAGACATGCCCCTCGCAGGGGGTCCATCGGATTTCCGTCGCCGAACCGGCGGACAGGACATGGAGCTGACCGCCCTCGAAGACCGTGACGCTGCCCGCCACGCCGCCGGAGGAGACGATGCAGTAGCCTCCGGAGTTGACCACGATGTTGTCCGCCGCGCCGCCTTCGCTGACGTGGAGCCAGCCTTCGGAATTGACCGTGGCAATGTCCGCCACGCCGCCGGAGGAAATATTGAATTTGCCGCCGGAGCTGACCCTGATAACCTCCGCCGAGCCGCCTTCAAGGATGTTGAGGATGCCGTCGTCGTTGATGTAGACATCGCTTGCCAGCATGGTTGCCGAAATGTTCTTCGTCGCGCTGGTCAGGTCGCCGGTGAAGGTGGTGTTGTCGTAGCTGACCGAGACCGTGAGGACGGATTCGTTCAAAGCCAGTTCATAGTTTGCGCCTTCGATCTCCTTTGCCTCGCCGACCGTGAGCGAGCCGATCGTCTCGCCCGCGGTGTCCTTCACCGTGATCGTCTTGTTGAAGCCAGCCGCGCCCCCGGCCAGTCTGTATGTGCCTTCCGCCTGTGAGGCGGAGACCGTGAGCGTGTATTTCGGCGCGCCCTTCACGAGCGAAAGATTGTTCACGAACGCCGTATTGCCCGTCGTAGCCTGCGAGAGGTTGAAGACGACCGTGCCGGATACCGTGACGTCGGCTCCGTTGTTCAATGTCAGTGTCCCCGTGAGCCTGCCGCCCGCGGAAACGGACAGGATGCCGCCCGCGGAAACGGTCGTCGCGGTTGCCGATCCTCCGGAAATGACAGTCATGCTGCCGCCCGAAGACACGGTCGTCGAATTTGCATTCCCGCCGGAACGGATCATCATGGTTCCGCCCGAAGACACAGTCGTCGAATTCGCATTCCCGCCGGATTGGACGGTCAGACGGCCGCCTTCGAAAACGGTCGTCGAGTGCGCCAGCGCCTGTGCGCTCACAAGCAGGAGTCCGCCCTGGCTGCCGGTCGTTCCGCCATACAGGGACGTTTTGTACGCCGTGCCGCTGGTGACAGAGAAATAGCCTCCGCTGGACACTGTCACATTGTTTGCCTGGCCTCCGCTGGACACGTATAGATATCCGCTGTCGAAGACGGTCGCCGTATCCAGCTGTCCCCCGGATGAGACATGGACGCGGCCATCGCTGGAAACGTTGGTCGATCGGGCGCTGCCGCCGAGGAGATATATCTTGCCGTAGTCATTCACGGTGGTGGCGCTGGCTATGCCCGATCCATAAACGGTCAGCGTCCCTGTGTCGGAGACAACGGTGTTGTTCGCCAGACCGCCGGAGAAGACTTCCAGTTCGCCGTGATTTCTGACCGTGGTTTTGTCTGCCGTCGTGTTCCAGTGAACCGTGGCGGATATATAATCCAGCACAACTCCGGAGAACGTGTTGATCATGTATGTGACGAGAGCTCCGTCCTCTTCGCTGACATATCCGCCGCTTTCCACGATATCCCTCGCCAGGCCGTCGGACTTG
>CACWOL010000014.1:4207-47005 GCA_902762495.1 uncultured bacterium
TCTCGAAAACCGCGCCGGAAGAGAGTGTGGTGTTGCTTGCGGAACCGCCTGCGGAGATACGGAAATCCCCGCCGCTGTTGACATCGGTGTTGCTTGCCCTGCCGCCGGCGTAGACTGTGAAAATGCCGCCGGAATTGACCTCGGTGTAGACAGCCGTGCCGCCGGAGGAGACGTCAAGGTTGCCGCCGGAATTGACGGTCGTGTTGCTTGCCTTGGCGCCGGAGGAGATGATAAACGTGCCTTTATTGACCGTTGTGACGTCCATGCTGCCGTCGAGGAAGATCTTACCGCCGGAATTGACGGTTGTGTTGCTTGCCTTGGCGCCGATAAGGACGGAGAAGAACCCGCCGGAAACGTCCGTGCTGATCACATGGCCGCCGGAGTAGACATTAATCTCGCCGCCCGCGCCGATGGTGTTGCTGACCGCCGTGCCGCCGGAGCTGACCATAAGGTCGCCGTTGATCGTGTTGCCGGTCGCCCTTGCGCCGAATCCGAGGGATATCTCGCCGAGGAAATCCAGCGTGGTGGAGGTCATCGAACCGCCGACTTCGACGTAAACTTTGCCGTACTGTCGGATCGTGGTGCCGGTTGCCGTGCCGCCTGAGCTGACAAACAGATTACCATTTTTGCCGACGATGGTGTCAACCGCCGTTGTGCCGGAATGCAAGGTGGCTCGGTAGTATGTAGAAGAATCGTACAGAGTCACATTCGAGAACGTGTTCGAAGCGAATATGACAATCGTGCCTTCCGCAACATCCACAGCTCCGCCGTTTTCCCTGATCTGTGTACCCGAAGCGCCGGAATTGATCGTGAGAATCGCATCGGGATTGACGGTGATATCGGAGACCTTGCCGCCGCTCATGACAAACATTCTGTCGGAATCGTACAGTGTGATTCCGGAACTGCTTTTTCCACTGGAAACGTTGTATATAGTACCCATGGTGAGATGCCTTTCGTGTTGCTTGTTTTTTTCTAATTTGTACAGATCATGCTGTAATATAGCATTAGAAAAAGAAAAGACAAACGGATTTGTCTAAAAAAAAGAAAAGTACCGTATCATTCTCTCTCCGGGGGCGGGGCCTTAACTGAGACAATGCCGTGCTCCGCGAGAGCACGGGATCACGAAAAAGCCATGACGGGTTCGGGGCCCGCCATGGCAGAATCAGATCGCTTGTGAGAAAGCCGGATGCTTACGGATTGAAGCGCACCCAGTCGATCTCGATGTGGTTGCCGCTGCGCATGCTCACATAAAGCGTGTGGACGCCGTTCGGGCTCGCCTGGAGCGGGCAGACGACTTCGGTCCAGTCGGGCTTGCCGGGGACGGTGACGGAGGCGAGGAGCTGGCCCTGCGCATTGTCCGCGCGGAGGTCGATGACGCCGCCGGCGAGGGAGTGGCACTTCAGCGTGACGGACTTCAGCGGCTTGTCGCCGAAATCGACGCGGTCGTAGGTCAGGTAGATCGGCTGACGGTATTCCGTGGTGTTCCAGAAGATCGCCTTCCAGCCGTCGAACGTGCGGTCGGGGTTCACGAAGTCGATCTTCACGTTCTCCGGTCCGACGGAGGAGTAGCGGTCGATCTGGATCTCGCGGGTGGCGGGGGTGACGCCGACGCCGCGGAGCGTAGGCTTCACGAGGTTGATGGTGCCGTCTTCATTGAAGGTGAGCTCGTCGATGCAGACGGAGCGGTTCTTGTCGAAGTAGGGCGAGTAGTCGTTGTGATGGTAGAAGAGGTACCATTTTCCCTGGAACTCGACCACGGAGTGGTGGTTGGTCCAGCAGACGGTCTCGGACTGCTCCATGATCTTGCCCTTGTACTCGAACGGGCCCATCGGGCTCTTGCCCATGCAGTACGCAAGCGTCTCGCGCTGCTTCTCCGCCCACGGGAACGTGAAGTAGTAGATGCCGTTGCGCTTGAACATGAACGGGCCTTCCTTCATGCCGCTCTGCGGGGTGTTGTGCTGGATGGTGGTCGAGGGGCCGTCGAATTCCTTCATGTTGTCCTTCAGCTTCGCGATCTGCATGCCCATGCCGGACCAGATCAGGTACGGGGTGCCGTCGTCGTCGATGAAGATGCACGGGTCGATGCCGTTCGCGCCCTGGATGGGCTGTTCCTCGACGCGGAAGGGGCCGTAGGGCTGGTCGGCGGTGGCGAGGCCGATGCGGTTGTTCGCCGGGAAGTAGAAGTAATATTTGCCGTCCTTCACGTTGCAGTCGGGCGCCCACATGCTGTAGGAACGCGTGTTCACCCACGGCACATAGGTCTGGTCCACGATCACGCCGTGGTCCACCCAGTCGACCAGGTTGTCGGAGGAGTACACGTGGTAGTCCGCCATGCAGAACCAGTCCTTGCGGTTGTAGTCGTACGGCGCCGGGATGTCGTGCGAGGGGTACAGGTACACGCGTCCGTTGAAGACGTGGGCGGAGGGGTCGGCCGTGAAGTTGTCCCGGATGATCGGGTTCTGGGCGAGCAGCGGCGCGGAGAGAAGCATCAGCGCGCCGGCGAGGAAGCCGTAGTTTTGCGGTTTCATATACTTTTTTCCTGTCTGGTTGAGGGTTGGAAATGCGGGAGCCGGAAAACCGTCGTGCGCGATGGGCGCGGCGGCGGTTTTTGTTCAATACTATACTACAGGGCAGGGAAAAATACAATCACCCGATACGCGAATAAATGATTGAATCCATGTGTTTTTTGTGAAAGACCGGAAATGCGCCGGAAAGATTCTGGTTTCATCTAACACGTGCAGACCATCGGAGATGAGGCGGGAAAACGGCGGCTTCCCCCGGTGTTCCGCTTGACTTTACGGCTTTTTGTAGTATATTATAGTTTACCCGTTTTTATCTCAATCACTTTGGACAACGAAAGATGGAAAACAAACTTCAGCAAATCGGCAATCGCATTCGCGACATCCGTCAGATCATGGAAATCTCCGAAGAGGAAATGGCCAGGGTCACGGGCGTCACCGTAGAAGAATACCGGAAGCATGAAGACGGTCTCGTTGAAAGTCCGTTCGCCTTCCTTTACCTCTGCGCGGAGCGGTTCGGTGTCGATGTAGGCGTGCTCGTCAGCGGCGAGTCACCCAAGCTTTCGTTGTACAACATCACGCGCAAGGGCGGCGGCATGCCGATCAAGCGCCGCGAGGAGCTCGACTACCGTCACCTCGCACCCCTGCTGAAAAAACGCAACACCGAGCCTCTGTTCGTCCGCGCCCAGCCGCAGGACGAAGGGCTGCCGATCCACCTCACGACGCACCCAGGCCACGAGTTCGACTACGTGCTGTCCGGTCGCCTGCGCATCCAGCTTGGCGAAAAGATCGACGTGCTGAATCCGGGCGACAGCGTGCTGCTCGACTCCAGCCTGCCGCACGGCATGGTCGCCGCCGACGGCAAGCCCTGCGAATTCCTCGCGATCGTCATGTACGGCGAAGGCACCGAGGCTCCGGCTCCCGCGCCCGCCCCGGTGGCGCACGTCGCCGAGGAAAACGGCTCCGAAGGCCGCCTGCTGTACCAGGACTACCTCGACGCGGAGTTCGACGAGAACGGCATCCTGAACAAGGTCAAGTTCCACTATCCCGACACCTTCAACTTCGCATACGACGTGCTGGACCGCCTCGCCGAGAAGACGCCCGACAAGGTCGCGCTCTCCTGGCTCAGCCGCAACCACGAACACCGCGAATTCACGTTCAAGCAGATATCCGACCTGTCCTGCCAGGCGGCGAACTACCTCGTTTCGCTCGGCATCAAAAAGGGCGACCGCGTGATGATGGTGCTCCGCCGCAACTGGCAGTTCTGGATCCTCATCAACGCCCTGCACAGGATCGGGGCTGTGGCGGTCCTCGCGCCGAACCAGCTGCTCGTTCACGACTTCCAGTACCGCTTCGACAAGGCGACGATCCGCGCGATCATCTGCACCTCGGACGGCGAAGTACTGGAGCAGGCGGACGCCGCGGCGAACCTGTGCAAGTCCGTCGAATTCCGCATCTCCACCAACGGCTCGCGCCTCGGCTGGCTCGATTTCGACGCCTCGCTCGAACGCTACAGCAACGTCTTCAAGCGGCCCGAAGGCCTGAAGGCGACCGACATGATGCTGATGTTCTTCAGCTCCGGCACGACCGGCTATCCGAAGATCGTCACGCACATCTTCTCCTATCCGCTCGGACACATCATCACTGCCCGCTGGTGGCACTGTGTGGATCCGAACGGCCTGCACCTGACCATCTCCGACACCGGCTGGGCGAAGGCCATGTGGGGCAAGCTCTACGGCCAGTGGCTCTGCGAGGCTCCGCTCTTCGTCTACGACTTCGACCGTTTCAGCGCCGCCGACATCATGCCGCTCTTCAAGCAGTTCGGCATCACCACGTTCTGCGCGCCGCCGACCATGTACCGCTTCTTCATCCGCGAGGACCTCTCCAAGTACGATTTCTCCACGCTCAAGCACACCACCATGGCGGGCGAGGCGCTGAATCCCGAGGTCTTCAACCAGTTCCTGCGGCAGACCGGCCACAAGATGATGGAGGGCTTCGGCCAGACCGAAAGCACCATGATCATCGGCAACATCCACGGCATGGAGCCGCATCCCGGTTCGATGGGCAAACCGTCGCCGATGTACCCGGTCGAACTCTTCGACCACGACTGCAAGCCGGTCAAGCAGGGCGAGGTCGGCGAGATCGTCATCAAGGCGGAACCGGGCGAGATTCCCGGTCTCTTCGTCGGCTACTACGGCGACGAGGCGGCCACCAAGGCCGCCTGGCACGACGGCTATTACCACACCGGCGATACCGCGTGGGTCGACGAGGCCGGCTACTACTGGTACGTCGGACGCACCGACGACCTCATCAAGTCCTCCGGCTACCGCATCGGCCCGTTCGAGGTCGAAAACGCCATCATGGAGCTGCCCTACGTGCTCGAATGCGCCGTGGTCGGCGTGCCCGACCCCACCCGCGGACAGGTCGTGAAGGCGTACATCGTCCTGACGAAGGACAAACAGCCGAGTGAAGAGCTGAAGAAGGAGATCCAGGACTACGTGAAGAAGAACACCGCGCCGTACAAATATCCGCGCAAGATCGACTTCCTCACCGAACTCCCGAAGACCGTCAGCGGCAAGATCCGCCGTTCCGCGCTCCGTCAGCTCGGCGACCAGCCCCAGCCCTGAGGCGTTTTCTCACGGATTGCCTACCGGCGACCAGTTCCATTCACAAAGATTTATGAAGCCTTCCCGATCAAAAAACGGGACAGGCTTTTTCTTTTGCAGGATTTGAATGGAAAATAGGTTAATCTTCCTTGCAGTCGCCGACGCAGCCGAAGGGGATGTGCACGGAGGGGGTGTACTCCTTTGCTGCTTCGAGGTGGGGGGACCACTGGTCGTCGAAATAGATGTGGGGGCGGAGCTGCTTCAGGATGCGGCTTTTGTTCATGCCGCCGAGCGTGAACGTCTGGTCGACGGTGATGTTCCAGTCGCGGAGCGTGGTGGCGAGGCGCCATTGCGCCGGGCCGTTGCGCGCGGTCACGATGGCGGTGCGGAGGAACCTGTGGTACTTCGGGTCGGCGCTGCGGCGGTCTTCCTCCATGGTGTGCAGGCGGCCGAGCTTGGCGAAGAGGTCGGCGAGGGGGCCGGGCCCGAGCGGGACGCGCGCCTGGTTGGACTCGGATTTCCAGAACTTGTCGATGCCGCCGTCCTGGAAGACCTGTTCCGCGCTGTCGTCGGCGAGCACGCCGTCGAAGTCGAACGCCACGCGGAGCTCGTCGTCGTTCTCGTCGTCGTTGAGCTTGCTGTCCAGCACGTAGCCTGCGGCGAACCCGCGCCGGATGGCGTCGCGCACGTCGGCTTCGTTGCCGGAGAGGAAGAGCGAGACGTTGTAGGCGTCGATGTAGTCCACGGGGTGTCCGTCTGTGAGGAACGCCGAGCGCGTGATGTCGAGTCCGTAATGGTCGATGCAGCGGAGCACGCGGTTTCCGGTGTCCGGGTCGTTGTGGCTGAGGAGGACGACCTCGACCGGCTGGGTGTCCGGGAAGATCTCGTTGAACTTGAGGAAGCGCCGGATGAACGGAAACGCGATGCCGGGCTCGAGGATGGTGTCCTCGTGTTCGCGCTGGTACTTGCGGTAGGCGGAAAGGCCCTTGCTGCGGTAGATCTCGTCGGCGACGTCCAGGCGGAAGAGCGCGCTGGAGGCCACCGCGATGACGAGCTTGTCTTCGATGGGGAACGCCATGGGTCAGATGCCTCCGGTGCGGATGAAGTCGAATGCTTGAGGAATACGGAGCAGCAGGTCGTCGGCGATGACCCCGCGCAGGGCGAACGGGGCGTCCAGTTCGCCGAGCAGGCCGTGCAGGAAGACGCCGTTCTTCGCCGCCGTAAAGAGGGAATCCGAGGCGGGCGCGAGCGCGGCGACGATGCCGGAGAGGAGATCGCCGCTGCCGGCGGTCGCGAGCACGGGCGATCCGCTCAGATTGAGCGCGCAGATGCCGTTCGGGGACATCACGACGGTGCGGACGCCCTTCAGGACGACGTGCAGCGCGGTGAACTTCGCGAGGGCTTCGGCGCGTTCGACGCGGCTGCGTCCGCCGGAGTTCAGCCCGAGCGCCGCCTCAAGCCGTTTCATCTCGCCCTCGTGCGGCGTGACGACTGTGGCGGTGCCGAGTTCGTGCAGCAGATCGGGATGCTTCGCGATCAGGTTCAGCGCATCGGCGTCCAGCAGCAGCGGACACTGCGCGGTCGCCATCAGTTTCCGCAGGAACGGCACGGTCTCCTCCGCGGTGTTCATGCCCATGCCGGCGGCGACCGAAGTCACGTTCGGCGGCAGGTCCAGCGCCTCGGCGGACTTCGCCGAAAAGACGCCGTTTCCGTCGTCGGGGAGACGTTTCACGATGAGCGCCTTCGGCGGGGCGCAGATGATCTCCATGGACGCGGGCACGTAGACCGTAACAAGTCCGGCGCCCGCCCGGAGCGCGGCTTCGGCGGTCAGGAACGGCGCGGACGGGTAGTCGCGGCTGCCGCCGATGACCGCCACATGGCCGCGTTTCTGTTTGTATGTGTCGAATTCGACCGGATGCAGACTGAGGCTGCGGCGGACGTCCTGAAGTCCGGTGCACGGCACGATGTGCATAAGCGCTGCGTCCGGCAGTTCGTCCGGAAGGCCGATGTCCACGACGCGGATGCGTCCGCAGAGTTCGGGGCCGCGTCCGGTCAGCATCCCGGTCTTTGGATAGCCGAACGTGACGGTGATGTCCGCCCGAACAGCTGTGCCGCCGCGCACTTCGCCATCGTCGGCATCGAGCCCGGACGGCAGATCGGCGGCGACGACCGGGAGGTTCAGGTAGTTCACGAGGTTGATCCAGTGGAGCCAAGGTTCCTTCAGCGTGCCGCTGAACCCGGTCCCGAGGAGCGAATCGATCACGACGGAGCCGCGGAGGTCGGCGGCGTGAAGCTCCGTGGCGCGTTCGATGGCGTCCGGGAGCTGCGACCAGGCGCGGAGGGCGTCGCCCTTGAACTCGGACGCCGGGCAGGTGTGGAATATTTTGACGCGGCAACCGCGTTCGAACAGCGCCTTCGCGGCGACAAACCCGTCGCCCGCGTTGTTGCCTTTGCCCGCCAGCACGGCGTAGAATCTGCCGCGGTCGCGAAACGCCTCGGCTTCCCGGGCGAGCGCATTGCCCGCTATGGTCATCATGGCCCAGGAATCGACCAGTCCCTGTTGGATTGCGGCGGCTTCGACGGAGCGCATATGCGTACCGGAAATGGCTTTCATGGCGCGACCTCCTGTATGTTTTTGCGGAAATAATCCGATTTTGATTTGTCTTAACGGGGTTTACGGTGTAAATTTACTACATCTTTTTTCTTTTTCAACATGTATTAAGAGGTTTTTCCCCTTTTTATGGCCATATTCGAAGAAAAACAGCCCTCGGTCCGCTGGATCGTGCTGCTGATCGCCGCGGCGTTCCTCGTTTCCTTCCCGCTCATGCAGATCGGGACGAACGAGCTGTACTCTACGGAGGGCGAGTACGCGGCGGCGGCGCTTGAGTTCACCGGGGCGAATACGCTGGTCACCGTGCACGGTACGCTGCCGGACTCGGTGTTCCCACTGTATCCGGTGCTGGTGCGCCTGCTGCTGAACTGCGGCCTGCCGCTCGAATTCTCCCTGCGGTTCATGTCCCTGCTGCCGCTGGCGCTGCTGGCGTTGCTGACGGGGCTGATCTGCGGGCGTTCGGCTGACCGGCAGGCGGGCGCGGCGGCGGCAGTCATCGTGCTGACGACGGTCCTGGCAGGCTCGAAAGCGCCGGAAGGGTATCCGCAGCTGCTGTCCGTCCTGATCGTGTACGGCGGTTGGATGCTTTGGTTCTACCTCGGGTTCGTCCGGTCGAACTGGAACGCCGCGTGGCTTGCGGTCGGGCTGTTCGGCGGGCTCGCGTTCTACTCCAACGGCCTCACGGCGGTTGTGTATTTCCTCGTGCCGCTGGCGTTCCAGCAGAGGCCGTTCCGTGTGTGGTCGAAACTTCAGAAGCCTGGACTTTTCATTGCGATCCTGCTGGGCGCGGTCTTCTTCTTCGCGTGGCTGACGCCGATCCAGAATTTCCTGGCGGCGAATCCCGAAGTGCCGCATGAAACGCCGAACTTCCGCCTTTTGACGTATTTCAAGGATATCGCGGTCCGTCCGTTCGACGCCGCCTTCCGGTTCTTCCCGTGGTCGCTGATGCTGTGGGCGCCGTTCTGCCCGGCATTGATCGCCATCGAACGCAATCCTCTGCTCATCAAGTACCACCGGATCCTGTTCGTGGTGCTCGGGCTTCTGATCTGGTTCAATCCGCAGACCAAGCCGCGCGATTACTTCTATCTGCTCCCGGTCGCCTCCGCCCTGGTCGCGTTCAACTACTGGATCCTGGTGCGTCGCTACGCCGGCAAGTTCTTCGGCATTTTCACGATTCTGGCTATGCTGGCGCTCGCGGCGGGCGCGGCGTCCGTCGCCTATCTGGTCCTGCCGCAGGACGTGTTTTCGAAGTTCGCGTTCGGGATCGAGCTGCCGGCCGAAAAACCGGTCTTCTCCCTGCTGGCGAAGGCCGAGATCGCGCTGTCGTTCGTCATGGCATTTTCCGCACTCCTGCTGATCCGCCTGCGCCGTCCGGTCTGGCTGACCTATCTTCTGGTGTTCACCTCGTTCATGCTGCTCTTCTGGGCCGTGGTGAATCCCGTCCGGACCATGAATGAGAACAAGAGAGCCCTGGCGGACGGCATCCTGACTGCGCTGAACGGAAAAGACGCGGCGGCGGATCCCGCTTCCGTTCCCGCGACGCTTTACAAGGACCCGGCCATCATGGGGCTGTATTCCGAGGGCTGCTACATCGGGATCCCGATCCGCACGCTCGCCCACGACAAGATACCGGCGGGCGTTGATCCCGCGTATGTCCTGACCGCGGACGTGCCCTCGCATCAGGCGCGCACCTGGACCCGTCTGTACGACAGCGAGTACCGGGGCAAACATCTGTATATCTACAAAGGCGTTCTTAAAAAGGAGCTTTCCGATGACGACGAATATGACTATGAATGATCCGAAACCCTTTCTGGCGTCCGCTTCGAAGCAGGAGATCGCCGCGGCGCTGAAAGCGGCAGGACAGCCCGGATACCGCGCCGACCAGGTCTACGACTGGATCGTGAAGAAATGGATCGTCGATCCGGCGCTCATGACCAATCTTTCCGCCGCCGCGAAAGAGGCGCTTTCGGCGGCGTTCCTGTGCCCGTCCGTCGCGATCGAGGCGGAGTACCCCGCCGACGACGGTTCCGCGAAGTACCTGCTGCGGCTTCATGACGGCGAAACGATCGAATGCGCCCGCATCCCCGCCGAGGACGGCCGCATGACGTTCTGCCTGAGCTCGCAGGTCGGCTGCCCCGTGTCCTGCGTGTTCTGTTCCAGCGGCGAATCCGGCCTCACGCGCAACCTCGCCGCGGGCGAGATCATCGAACAGTATTTCCTGCTCTGCCGCAAGCTCGGACAGGCCCCGGACAACGTGGTCATGATGGGCATCGGCGAACCGCTTCTGAACTTTGACAACCTTGTCGCCGCGCTGAACGTGATCACCAACCCGGACGGCGTCGCGCTCGCCCAGCGCCGCGTCACCATCTCCACCAGCGGCTGGACGCCCGGCATCAAGGCGCTGACCGGGCTCCGCAAGCAGTGGAATCTGGCGCTGTCGCTCCACGCCCCGGACGACAAGACGCGCGCAATGCTCATCCCCACGAAATTCCGCCGCGACATCCGCGAGATCCTCGCCGCATGCCAGGAACACCGCGAGGTCACGGGGCGTCTGCTCACCATCGAATACGTTCTCCTCGCGGGCATCAACGATTCGCCTGAAATGGGACGCAAGTTCGCGCGTCTCGCCGCCGACGCCAATGCGAAGGTCAACCTCATCCCGTACAACAAGGCGCGCGGCGCGTTCGAACGTCCCTCGCGCGAGACCGTCAAGCGCTTCGAGAACGCACTGAAAACCCTGCATGTGCCCGTGACCGTCCGCGTCGAAAAGGGCGCCTCCGCCACGGCCGCCTGCGGACAGCTTCGCGCGACCTCGAAGAAGTCCGCCGCAGGCAAATTCGTTACGATATTCGCCGCTGCTCTGACGCTCCTTGCCGCGGCCTCCTGCTCCTTCTTCTCTTCACAGCCGAAGGAGCTTAACGAGCATCAGCGCGAGCTCATGGCGCAGGTCGTCAGCCCGGAAGAAGACCTCGCTCCGCTCTACAACGCGCTTTCCGTCACCGACCCGAATTTCATCGACCCGGAGACCGGACGCACCCCGCTCATGACGGCCATCGCGCTTGCCGATGCGCCGCGCGTTTCCGCGCTTCTGGCGTCCAAGGCCGATCCCAACGCGAAGGATGCGAACGGCGTCCGGGCGATCCATTACGCGGCCGGCGAACCCGATTCGTCGATCCTCCGCACGCTGATCATCGGCGGCGCGGACATCAACGCGAAGGGCCGTGCCGGCAAGACACCCATCATGGAGGCCGCCCGCCTCGGATTGTTCCAGAACGTGAAGATACTCGCCGAAGCCGGCGCGGACCTGGAGGCGCGCGACGATCTCGAACGCAACGTGGTGATGTTCGGCGCGATGGCGAAACACGGCTCGGTCGACGTCGTGAAATACCTGCTCGAAAACGGTGCTCCGGATTTCACGTTCACTAGCAAGGGCGAGACGCCGCTCTTCCTCGCGATCGACTACGGCAATACCAGCACCGCGCTGTATCTGCTTACCAATATTGAGAGATTCGAGGGGAACCAGGGCATCCATGCCGGGCCGATCAACGTCGAATACACCATCTTCAACCGCTACAACGAAGCGACGGCCATCGGGCTTGCCGCCATGAAACACGCGATCTACGCCAACGACATGAAGATCGTAAAGGCGCTGGTCGAAAACGACCTGCCGCTGAATTCGAGCGTGAACCGCATCTACAGGGGACTGGATCGCGCCAATATCGAAGGTTTCCACGAACTCCTTGCGCGCAACGGCGTCATCGAGGACGGCAAGAAGCCGCTCTTCTGGGCCGCGGAGACGAATAATCTGCCGATCGTAGAGTATCTTGTGGAACACGGCGCCGATCCCAGTGAGATCGACCATGCCGGAAACCGCCCGATTTCCTACGCCCGCAAACGGGACGTCATCGAATATCTCGATAAAGTCATGAAAGAAGAATGAGCACGGGCAGCTTCAAGACCCGGTACATGATCCTCCGCAAGACGCCGTTCCGCGACACAAGCCTCGTCGTCGCCGGGATCAGCGCGGATTACGGACGGCTTGATTTCGTGCTGAAGGGCGCACGCGCTATCGGCAAAAAGCAGTTCCCGACCGCTGACGTGTTCCGCGAATTCCTCCTCGAATTCCGGCCGTCGCGCCGGGCGGAATCCATGCCGACGCTCGTTTCCCTGGACCTGACCGCCTCGCACGACGGCATCGCGCAGTCCATGGACTGTTACCTCGCGGCTTGTTCCTTCGCGGTCGAAACGCTTCGCCGCGCACAGCCTATGCTCGAAATGCCGTTGACCTGGCAGGCGTTTTCGGTGATGCTGACCCGCATGGAACGCACTTTGTCGCCCAAAATCCCGCTCATGCTCGCCCGGTTGGCCGTCCTGCGCGAACACGGCATGCTTTCCGACGTCGTGCCGTATCCGGACCTGCTTGGTGCGCTGTTCCGCTGCTCCGTCGATGCCGATGCCCCGTGGCCGGAGATCGACGAGACCGCGCTGAACCGTATCGACGGCTGGGTGGAGACCCGTTGCCGCATGCTTACGGTATGACCGTTTTTTGCAGGAAACGAGCGGAAATACAAAAAAAAACAGAAAAAAACGGAAACCCGTGTAGAATCGGCGAAAAAGATGCGTTCTTTCCTGTGTGTCTTTCCCGTCGGTACATCAAAATACTGATTGTTTTTTTGATGCGGGGCGTTGAATCGGCGGGAAAGACCCGTTCTTTAAAGCGACGGGACAGTGGCCCGACGAGATAGAAACGAAAAATGCAAACAACACAGTATAAGGAGGCTACTATGAACAAGATTCTTACACTTACAGTCGCCGGAATCCTTTTCGCCGGAATCGGAACGACCGGAATCGTGAATGCACAGGCACCCTTTGGCAGACAGCAGGCCGGAACTCTCCAGCGCGGCCAGCGTGGTTTTGGTATGATGCAACGCGGACAGCAGGGATTTGCCTTTGGCAGAGGTGCTCAGCGCGGTCCGCAGGCCGGATTCGGAATCGCTCCACAGGCAGGTCGTCAGGGCTTTGGCAGAGGCACTGCTCCACAGGCCGGACGTCAGGGGTTCGGCAGAGGCACTGCTCCGCAGGGCGGACGTCGGCAGATAGCCGGACGCGGCGGACAGCGCGGCGGCTTCGGAATCGCTCCGCAGGCAGGCCGTCAGGGCTTTGGCAGAGGCGCTGCTCCGCAGGGCGGACGTCGGCAGATAGCCGGACGCGGCGGACAGCGCGGCGGCTTCGGCATGATGCCGCAGAGAGGATTCGGCTTTGGAGTCAGACCGCAGGCGGCTCAGCCGCGCGGACCTCAGGCCGTTGGTCCCCAGGCTCGTGGACCTCAGGCTCAGGCCCGTAGACCTCAGGCACAGCCGCGCGGACATCAGGCCGTCGGTCCCCAGGCTCGTGGACCTCAGGCTCAGCCGCGCGGACATCAGGCCAGTCCTCAGGCGGTACAGCCCCGCGGCCCTCAGGTACAGCCCCGCGGACCTCAGGTACAGCCCCGCGGACCTCAGGCTGGTCCTCAGGCTCAGCCGCGCGGACTTCAGGCCGGACCTCAGGCGGTACAACCTCGCGGACCTCAGGTACAGCCCCGCGGACCTCAGGCCGGTCCTCAGGCGGTACAGCCTCGCGGCCCCCAGGTCCGCGGACCTCAGGCCGGACCGGGCAGAAGATAAATCTCCCGTACAGAAGAGAATCCAGTCTGGCAAGAAGGACAGATTAACCTGAATCCGAAAAAACTCCCGGTTCCCGCAAAGGTCCGGGAGTTTTTCGTTTGACTTTCCTGCAAACTTAGTTATAGTAATACGAAAGACATTGCAATCCTTTCCCCGAACATAGGAACCCCTGTTATGACTCCGCAGGATGCAGAAGAACTGAATCCCCTCGATCCGGTTTTCGCGGAACACCGCGACCGGCTTCTGGCTCTCGCCCGGCGCAACCTGAATCCCGTGCTTCTTCGGCGGATCTCGCCGGAAGACGTGGTGCAGGAGACGATGGCTGCGGCGTGCCGCAGGATGGATTTCCTGCGGAACTGCCCTGAGGTCCCGGTATACTGCAAGCTGCGGCGGATCCTCTTTCAGACGATCACGGACCTGGAACGGAAGCATCTGCAGAGCCCGAAGCGCGACGCCTACCGGGAACGGGAAGTCGTGGACGAAAAGGATGTTTCTTCGCCGGATTTGAACTGGAATATGTTCGCGGACACCGTGACTGGGCCGCTGACGCAGCTCGCGCGGCAGGACCGTTACGAGCTCCTGCGGAAAACGATGGAATCCCTGCCGGAACACGACCGCGAGATCCTGGAGCTCCGGCATTTCGACGGGATGAGCAACACGGAATGCGCGGAGGCGCTGCACCTGACGCAGAAGGCGGCGAGCATCCGTTATGTGCGCGCGCTGGAGCACCTGAAGAAACAGCTGATCGAATTTACCGAGTTCAGACCGTGAACGACGACGCGACATTCGAAGACCTGATCGAAGCGTATCTGGAGATGTTCCGCGGAGGGACTGCCCCGGAGATCGACGATTTCGCGCACCTCCACCCCGAATACGCGGACCGGCTCGCGGACCTCCTGCCGCTGATGGTGAAGATGGAGGACTGTGCCGCCGACACGCGCCGGGACCGCTCTGCTTCAGGAAACGGAGAATTTCCCGACCTGAGCGGGTCGGACTACCGTCTGATCCGGAAGATCGGCGCGGGCGGCATGGGCGAAGTCTTCGAGGCCACGCAGATTTCGCTGGACCGGAAGGTCGCCGTGAAGGTGCTTTCGCCGTTGCTGACGTCCGATCCGGCGCAGAGGGAGCAGTTCGAGAACGAGGCGCGCGTGATCGCGATGCTTCACCATCCGAACATCGTGAAAATCTACAATGCGGGCGTCAGCGCCGACCGGTGCTACTACGCCATGGAGCTCATCAATGGTACCGGGCTGAACCATTACGAAACGAATGCCCCGCGCGAGATCGCGCGTCTGGGGCTTCAGGCCGCCCGCGCGCTTGCCTATGCCCACAGCTGCGGCGTGCTGCACTGCGACGTGAAACCCGCGAACATGCTGCTGGACACGCACGGCGAGATCCACATCGGCGACTTCGGACTGGCGTTCGTGCTGAAGGACGCGGTCGGGAAGCCGGGCAAGCACGGGATGCGGAGCGGGACGCTGCGCTACATGGCGCCGGAACGCCTCAAGCACGGCATCAAATCCTTCGCCGGAGACCAGTATTCATTCGGCGTGACGCTGTACGAACTCATCACGCAGGCCCCGGTCCTTCAGGAACAGAACCCGCAGAAGCTGATCGACCGCATCTGCGCCGGTCCGCTTCCGCCGCTGCAATGTTCCGAGCCCGACCTGGCGGCGATCGTCAACCGCTGCATCGCTTTCGATCCGGCTGCGCGGTATCCGGGCATGGCCAAGGTCGTGGCGGACCTGGACCATTTCCTGCATCACGAACCCGTCTCGGCGGCCAGTCCGTCCGTTTTCCGGCGGTTCCGCCTGTGGTCGAGGCGCAAGCCCGCCGTGGCTGCGTTGAGCCTGCTGGCGCTGACGGCGATCGCGGCTTTCGCCGTCGCCGTGACGGTCGGTTACATCCGCACCAATTCCGCGCTGAAACTGGCCGAGAAAAACGCCGCCGCCGCGAATGCCGCGCTGTCCGACATCTTCGCCCATATCGAACACCGCACGCCGACCTCAAGCGGCAGCGAACTGCTTTCCCGCCTGATGCCGTATTATCAGGACATCGCCGAACAGCGCAATCTGCCGCAGTCTGAAATCGCGGACATGAACCTGCTGATCGGCACTGCGGCCATGCGGTCCGGCAACTATCCGCTCGCGGAAAACGCGTTCCGGCGCGCCGCCGAACTCCGGACCGACGCCGCCACGCTGAACCTGCTTGCCTCGGCACTCCGTCAGCAGGAGAAGACCGTTCAGGCCGGACAGCTGTCCCGTCAGGTCATTGCGGATTATCCGCAATCCTGCGAGGCGGTCCAGGCGTATCAGTCGCTCGGAGAATATGACGCGGCGTACGCCCTGCTGCGTTCTCTCCTTCAGGCCGAACTGGAGAACCCGGACTACCTTTATCAATACGTTCTGCTGTTGGAAACGCAGCCCGGTCTGGCGGCATCCGATCCGATTCCCGGCATCGATCCGAACCCGCTGGAGATTCTCGGCAAACTGGCGAAACAATATCCGGACCGCATGGAGTTCTCGCTGGCGCTCGTCGACCTGATGAGCCGGAGACTGGGCACGCAGACGAGGTTCGCTCAGGAAGACAGGCAGTCGCTCGAACAGGCTCTGTCGCTGGCCGATCATCTGCTGGCGTGGTATCCGAATACGCCGGAAGTCGCCTCGGCCGCCGTGGAGCTTTACACCGCCTATATCGCCCGGTTGCGCCGGAGCGGAGACCAGGCCGCCGTGCGCAGCGAAATGGCGCGCCTGCAAGGGATGCTGGAGCTCCTGTACCGCAGCCCGGACGCCCCGGACGAGGTAAAGGAAGCCCTGCTTGAGATGCAGCTGGAACAACTGGAACAGATGAGCGCGCCCGCGCGAATCCAGCCGGGGAGCGTTCAGGAACTCGCATCGAAGATACGGGACGAACTGGACGACTACCACGGAGACAGACTGACGGAGTTTCAGATGGGACTTGCCAGACTGGAAACGGCTCTTCCTGCGGCGGTTCGTCCGGGATTGGCGGGACGTCAGCCTCCCATGCCAGGCGGACGTCAGCCTGTTCAGCCTGGACGTCAGCCCGGCAGGCAGAATCCGAATCCGGGTTTGCAGCCAAGGGCCCGGACGCGCACCCCGGCAGCCTCGCAGAACGGGATCAGACAGCAGGGACGCCCCGGAAACATCTTCATGCCGCCTGCCGGGGGTGAGATGCGGCCGTTCGCGCCGAACAATAACCGGTCGGCGTTCAACCGCGGCGGGCAGATGCCTGCCGGCGTGATCGGACGGAGCGGACGGAATGAGGCTTCCGCAGGGCGCGGCACTGGCGCGGAGACCGGGCAAAATGAAAATCCCGCCGGAGGCAGTGAATCTTCCGGCGGGCGAAATTGAACAGGGACTATTCCTTCGGCTTATTCCGGTAACAGCTTCGTCGCGGAAAGCAGATGGCGCGCGGCGTTCGCCGTGGCGTTCGTCGATCCGGGCGCGAGCATGTGCCGGAGTTCCTCCATATCCTGTTCCACTTCGGCCCTGCGCGAACCGCCGGGCAGGATGCGTTCCAGCGCATCGGCCATGTCGTGCGGCCTGACCTGATACTGGAGGAATTCCTCGAAGGATTTCCGGTTCAGGATGATGTTCACCATAGTGAAGGCGTTGCGGAAAAGCTTCCGCACGATGAGGAGCGCGAAAAGGAAGGTGATGGAGTTGAGCTTGTAGGCGACGACGAGGGGAAGCCCTGCGATGGCGCATTCGACCGTGACCGTGCCGGACGCGGCGAGACCGGCTGCGCAGACCTGAATGGCGCGCGGCGTGTCGCCCTTCCTGACGTCGATCCTGACGTCCTGCATTTCCGGGTGATGGCGTGTGAACTGGTCGAGTCCCCTGAGGACGTCCTGATAGGTCTGCTCGCGCGGGAGCGAGATCGTGAAGTAGAGCTCGGGGTGGCGTTCGTGGAGGATCAGCACGGTCTTCAGGAACGGTTCGAGCAGCTGCGACGTCTCGTGTCCGCGGCTGCCGGGCAGGATCAGCACGTGGTTCGGGTCGCGTTTCAGCGCCGGGTCGATGCGTTCGCGGACGATCTCGATCAGCGGGTGTCCGTCGAAATGCGTTTCGAGCCCGGAGCCCGCCCAGACTTCGGTTTCGAACGGGAAGATCACGATGAGCTTGCGGCAGTATTTCGCGATGCGCGGGATGTTGGATTTGCGCCACGCCCAGACCTGCGGACTGACGAACCACACGACCGGGATGCCGAGCTTCCAGAGCTGTTTCGCGAGGCGGATATTGAATCCGGGGTTGTCAATAACCATTACGGCATCGGGGCGTTCCTTTTTCGCGAGGCGGATGCACAGGAAGAAGATGCGGATGAACGTGCCGATGTGGGCGAAGACTTCGATGAAGCCGACCACGCCGAGTTCGGAGGAGTCGATGAAAAGGTCCACGCCGGCGTCGCGCATGCGGTGTCCGCCCATGCCGCGGATGGTCGCGCCGGGGCACTGTTTCTTCACTTCCTGCGCGATGCGTGCGCCGTAGAGGTCGCCGGACGATTCCCCGGCCATGATCCAGATGAGCGGTTTTTCCTGACTCATAATCGCTTGCTCCCGTGGTGCGTCTTATTTCTTGCGGCGTTTCTTTTTCGGCGGGGTGTAGTTGCTGCCGCGCATACGGAAACCGCCCATGCCGCCGCCGAAACCGCCCATGCCGCCGAAACCGCCCATGCCGCCGCCGAAGCCGCCGCGCATGCCGGCCATCCCGCCGGCCATCCGGTCGAGCAGACTGTTGTTCTTCATGACTTTCTTCATGAGGAGGAACTGTTTGATGAGCTGGGAGACTTCCTCGACGGAACGCCCGGAGCCCTTCGCGATGCGGCGGCGCCGGGGCATGTCGATCTGTTCGGCGTTGGCGCGTTCGTATTTGGTCATGGAAAGGATGATCGCCTCCATGCCGGCGAATTTCGAGGGCGCGAGCTCGGCGATGCCGGAGAGCTTGTCGCCGCCGGGAAGGAATTTCAGGATGGCTTCGAGGCCGCCGAGGCGCGTCATCTGGCGCAGCTGGCCCAGGAAGTCGTCGAAGTCGAACGAGTTCTTGCGGAGCTTCTCCTCGAACTTCGCCGCTTCCTCCTGGTCGATCTTCTCCACGGCGCGTTCGACCAGCGAAACCACGTCGCCCATGCCGAGGATGCGGGACGCCATGCGGTCGGGGTGGAAGACGTCGAGGTCCTCCAGTTTTTCGCCGGAACCCGTGAACTTGACGGGGCAGCCGGTGACCTTGCGGATGGAGAGCGCCGCACCGCCGCGCGCGTCGCCGTCGAGTTTGGTAAGTACGATGCCGGTGAGGTGGAGGGCGTCGTTGAAATGGCGCGCCACGGAGACGGCCTGCTGGCCGAGAGCGGCGTCCGCCACGAGCAGGATTTCGCCCGCCTGCGTGACGCTGGAGACCATCACGAGCTCCTGCACCATGGCGGTGTCGATCTGGAGTCGTCCGGCGGTATCGATGATGAGAAAATCGGCATTTTCATTGCGTGCCTGTTCGAGCGCGCGGAGCGCGATGCCGGGGACGTCCCCGACGCCTTCCTCCGCGTAGACCGGGACGCCGATCTCGCCGCCGAGCACTTTCAGCTGTTCGATCGCGGCGGGACGGTACACGTCGCATGCCGCGAGCAGGACCTTTTTCCCTTTGTTCTTGAGGTGCAGCGCGAGCTTGGCGCTGGTGGTCGTCTTGCCGGAACCGTGCAGACCGACCATGAGGATGATGTTCGGATGCGCCCCGGTGTTGAGCTCCGCTTCGGCGGATCCCATGAGCTCGACGAGTTTGTCGTGGACGATCTTGACCGCCTGCTGTCCGGGGGTGACGCTCTTCACGACGGCTTCGCCGAGGCAGGCCTGCCGGACTTCGGAAACGAACTCGTCGGCGACCTCGATATTGACGTCGGCGTCGATCAGGGCGTCGCGGACGTCCTGCATGGATTCTGCGATATTGGATTCGGAAATGGTCGTCTGGCCGCGGAGCTTGCGGAAGACTTCCTGGAATTTGTCGGAAAGATTTTCAAACATTTTACGGTCTCTTGCGCTTTGAAAAAATACATGCGGTGTTATATTATAGCATAAGAATGAAAAAAATCTATCCAGAACCGGAAAAAAACTTTTTTTTTAGTGAAATCATGCAGGAGCGAACCATCAGCACCATCGCCGGACCGGAACTCGAAGGCGTCCGCCTGGACCATTTCCTCACGGAGCGTTTCACCTACCAGTCCCGGACCGGATGGCAGTCGACCATCCGCGAGGGACGGATCTCGGTCAACGGCATCCGGGTGCGGGCGTCGCGGCGCCTCCACGCGGGCGACGTGATCACGTTCGATGTGCAGGGGATCGCAGAGCCGGAGGTCGATCCCACGTATTCGGTCGTACTGGACCGCCCCGGCTTTCTGGTCGCGTCGAAGTCGGGCTGCCTGCCGGTCCATCCGTCGGGCTGTTATTTCCGGAACACCCTGCTGATGCTGATGAAGGAACGGTACGGCGAGCTGTTCGTCGTGAACCGTCTGGACCGGGAGACGTCCGGTCTGGTCGTGCTCGCAAAGGACGCGGAGACCGCGGGCATCTTGAGCGGACTATTCGCGTCACGCCAGGTGGAAAAAACGTACCTCGCCGCCGTCTTCGGCGCGTTTCCTCCGGGCACGGTCGTGAAAAACGGCTGGCTGTCGTCCGATCCCGAATCCCCGGTGCGGAAGAAACGGCGTTTTACGGAGACCGATCCGGGCACGGAAGACACCGAGCCGTGTTCCACGGAGTTTGCCCGTCTGAAGACGAACGGGCGGTTCAGCCTCGTCGAATGCCGTCCGCACACGGGACGTCTGCACCAGATCCGCGCCACGTTGTTTTCCTGCGGATTCCCGCTTCTCGGCGACAAGCTTTATGGGCCGGACGACACGATTTTCCTGCGTTTCACGGAGGACGCCATGACGGACGCCGACCGCGCGGCGCTGGTCCTGCCGACGCAGGCGCTTCATGCGTGGCGGCTGAAGTTCACGATGCCCGGGACGGACGAGGCGGTCGAATGCGAGAGCGCGCCGCCGGTCGCGATGACGGACCTTTTTGCCCCGGATGCGGGCGGGTTTTTGGCGGAAAAAGCTTGACAAAACGTGTTTTTTGAAGTATATTGTATAGAACTCTCTTTTTTACTTGAACCGCAATGAATCCTGCCCGAAAGGAACCGGAAATGATCCGACAAACGATCCTGGCCCTCGCATGCGCCGCGCTCGCCGCCATGTCCGCTTCCTGCGGCTATTTTCAGGCGAAGGAACAGCGTTCGAAGCTGGCGGACATCCGTGTCGGCATGAGCCGGGATCAGGTCGTCGAGATCGCCGGGGAACCACTCAACAAGGAACTCTACAGCACGGACAACCTCTGGTTCTACTACACCGACCCCAAATGGTACGACGGCATGGTCACGCAGGACGAATGCACTCCGTTCCTTTTCGATGACGACGGCATTCTTCAGGGCTGGGGACACCAGTATTTCCACGATCATGGCATTCTGTCCGTCTGGACTCAGAAGGCCATCAACAGCGCCGTGTGGTTCTAACCAATTCTTCGAAAGCATACGCATGTATCAGCAAACCGTTGAAATTCGCAACAAGGCCGGCATTCACTGCCGTCCGTCCAGCGTCATCATGTTTGCCGCCGAACCGTACTCGGCCACGCATGAGATCCTGATCACCGGCCCCCGTGGCGCATCCAAGCTCACCAGCATTCTTGACCTGCTCACCATGGGACTCCAGAAGGGCGAGACGGTCACGATCTCCGTGACGGGGGAAAAAGAGGAAGAGCTGTGCAAGAAACTTGCGGAACTCTTCGAAACCGAATTCGACTTCACCTGACAACCGTTTGTCCGGCGGACGGGAAACAGCATTCCGTTTTTCGAGTTTGCCGTAACCGCCGGAACCGGGGAGAGCATTTATGAATATCATCGTGATCGGAGCGGGCGAACTGGGACGTCTCCTGGCGTCCGCTCTCAGCGAGGAGGACCACGACGTCGTGGTCGTGGACAGTGATGCGGACAAACTTGCCCGGATTTCCGATCAATTCGACGCCATGACCGTGGCGGGCAGCTGTTCCAGCGTCCGTATCATGAAGCAGGCCGGGGCTGAAAACGCCGACGCCGTGCTGGCCGTGAGCGGCGACGAGGCCGCAAATATTCTGGCGTGCCAGATCGCGAACAAGCTCGGCGTGAAGCATACCATCTGCCGTCTGTACAGCAACGACTGTTTCTACGAGGACGAAGGCATCAGTCCGGCGACCTACGGTCTCTGGCGCACGTTCTCCTCGCCCGAGGAGTCCGCCCAGAAGATACTGGCTGTCCTCGCCAACCCGATCACGCTCGAGTCCATCAACTTTACCCGTGAGGACGCCGCCATGCTCGTGCTCGAGATCACGCGGTCCAGCATCCTGCAGGGCGTCCGCATCCGCGATATCCCCGGACCCGAGCTCCTCCGCAAAATCCGTTTCGCCGCGCTTGTCCGCGACCGCCAGCTGCTCATTCCGCACGGTGACACGCTGCTGATCCCCGGAGACCGCGTGTACGTGGCGGGCCGCAAGGACGACATCGACGCATTCGTGGACTGGGCGACGCCGGAAAATGCCGGGAAACCGTCGCGGATCATCGTGTCCGGCGACGACGACGCCAGCGTGATTGTTGCCAAACGCGCGCATGAACTCGGATTCGGCGTCCGCATGATCGTGCGCGACGAAAAAACCGGCGAGCGCATCCAGGACGAGATCCCGCCCGGGATCATGGTCCTGCACGGCGACCCGACCGACGAATCCCTGCTGGAAGATGCCGGGATTGAGGCTTCCGACGTCTTCGTCAGCGTGGGGCAGGACGACGAGGAGAACATCCTCGCCTGCATCATAGCCAAGCGCCTCGGTGCGAAAAAGGTCATCAGCCTGACGCACCGCCCCGAATACATCCGCATTGCCCGCGAGCTCGGCCCCATCGACTGCTCGTTCAGCGCCACGCTGGTCGCCGCGAACTCCGTGCTGCGCCTTCTCGAGGGCGGCAACAAGCGTGTCGACGTCCAGCTTCAGAGCCTCAAGGCCGCCATTTCCGAGTTCCACATCACCGGGAGCTCCCCGCTTTGCGGCAAGACCATTTCCGCCGCGAAGCTTCCTGCCAGCCTCGTCCTCGCTCTCGTTTTCCGCGGCAGCGAGATCTTCGCGCCGGCCGGCGACACCGTCCTGCTGGAGGGCGATATCGTGGTCGCGGTCGTCACGCGGGACACCATGCGCACGATCGACAAGATCTTTCCTGCGAAATAACGCGTCCGGCTTATGAATCACAGGCTCATCCTATTCTTTGTCTGCGTGATCGCCGCCGCGGTCGGACTCATGGAAACCCTTTCCGGCATCGTCGGGTTTTTCTGCAATGACGCGCCGGGCGACGTCCGCGCGCTCCTGATCTGTGCCGCCGCCACGCTCGTCGCAGGCGCGGCCGGATGCATCGCGTTCCGTCCCCGTACGGAACAGCACCGCAAGGCCGGACTGCGCGAAGGATACGCGGTCGCGGCGTTCGGATGGCTTGCCGCCTCCGTTCTGGGCGGTCTTCCGTTCCTTTTCGCGGCCGGGATGCCGTGGTGCGACGCCTTCTTCGAATCCGTCTCCGGATTCACGACGACCGGCGCGGCGCTGATCCACCGGGGCTACCGCCTGATGGACGGATCCGTGCTGCCGGAGGGAGTGGAGAGCCTGTCGCGAGGCGTGGTCTTCTGGCGCGCGCTGGAATCGTGGCTGGGCGGCATGGGGATCGTGGTGCTCGCGCTGGCGGTCCTGCCGATGTTCAACCGCGGCGGCCAGATGCTGTACAACGCGGAAACGCCCGGCCTGAAGTCCGCCGACACGCAGATCGCACCGCGCATCACGTCCTCTGCGAAGATTCTATGGATGATCTACGTCGGGATTACTGCCTGCGAAGTCGTATTGCTCAAGTTCGCCGGAATGGGCCTTTTCGAGGCGGTCTGCAACTCCTTTACGACGATCTCGACCGGCGGATTCTGCACGCGGCAGGACAGCATCGCGGCGTTCCACAGTACGCCGATCACGCTGATCGTCATGGTCTTCATGTTCATTTCCGGCGTCAATTTCTATCTGCATGTACGGCTCCTGTCCGGCAAGACGCTGTCCTATTTCCGCGACGAGGAATTCCGCGTTTATACCTCGATCCTGCTGGGCGTCAGCTGCATCATCGCGGTCGCCCTGTTGCTTCAGGGGGAGGCGTATAACGTTACCGCGGAGCAGGGATTCCTTTCCTCCATGGCCGTCGTCGGACGGGCGTTCCGCGACGCGGCGTTCCAGTCGATTTCCATCATGACGTCCACCGGGTTCGCGATCGGGGACTACTGCACCTGGCCGTCCGTTGCGGTCGCGCTGCTCGTGGGCATCTCCGTGATCGGCGGCTGCGGCGGTTCGACGTCGGGCGGCCTCAAATGCGTCCGCGCACTGCTGGTGTGGAGGCAGAGCCTGACCGAGGTCAAACACAACATCTTCCCTCAGCTCGTCACTGGCGTGTACCTGAACAATGTCCGAATGAAAGCACCCGCCATCCAGAAGACCATCGCGTTTTTCACGGCCTACATCGGCGTCATCATCCTTTTCGCCCTGCTGATCCCGCTCGTCTGTCCGGATTGCAATTGGGAATCCTCACTGTCGATCTCCATCTCCAGCCTCAGCAATGTTGGACCCGGCGCGGCGCAGGTCGGCCCGTCGTGCGATTTCGACTGGCTCAATCCGGCGGCGAAACTCCTGTCCGCCTTCGAGATGCTGATCGGTCGTCTCGAGCTCTTCACGATCCTCGTGCTTTTCCTGCCGTCCTTCTGGCGCAAGTAAGCGGTTCCGATTCGTTCTTTTTCCGCTCAAAAAAGAACCGCCGGAACCGTCTGACATCGATTCCGGCGAATGGTTTTTGAGGGGGTTATTTCCTGACCGCGAAGATCATTCCTCCTGTTTCTTCCGGCCGATCTTGATCTTGTCCTCCGGCACCTCGAAGACGTCGTCGCTGAACGTAACATTGAGCTCAAATTCACGCAGCAGGATGACTTCGTTGCGGTCCTCGCCGATCGTTGTCTTGGTGATGGTCGGCATCAGGACGCCGTTGCGTTTTTCGAAGCGGTCGGGCCGTGCGACGTAGAGGTATTCCTCTCCGCCGTCGGTGTACAGGATGGTCTCCATTTTCGTGGTGATGAACGTATTGGCGTTGACGTACATCACATACGGCGCGATCTCGACGTCTTCGGCGCGGCAGACGACACGGTAATGGCGCGCGCCGTTGAGATAGACGGTGGAAATATCGATGTTGCTGAAAACATCTTCAAGATTGTTGCTCGGGCGGGAGAACGAATTGAAAACGTAGAAAAGGCGGAGCTGGTGGCCGGTGATCTCGGTGGCCTTGCTCTTCTTCGGGTCGATGGTCCATGCACGGCCGCCCTTGTACAGCAGCGAGGCGAAGGGCTCGCCGTTGCGGTAGGAGATCTGGCGCTGGAAATCGGGCTTGCGGAACTTGATTTCGGTTTCGTACTGGTCGACGGCGGCCCTGGTGCGCTGGGTAAAGGGATTGTCGTCGACGTCCTTCTGGGTCTCCTCCACGATGACCTGACGGAGGATGTAGGACTTGGCGTTTTTGAAGTTGCCCTCGGGGTCGGTCGCCGCTTCCATATGCTTGATGAGCTGTTCCACCGTGAGGTCGGCGGGCTCGCCGGGATCGTTCAGGCCGAGCATCTCTTCGATCTCGGCGTTGGAGAGCTTGCACGCGGGGAGCATGGCGCAGCACGCGAAAAGCAAAAGAACGGATGTAAGGAATCTGGTCATGGGAGAAAGCCTTTCCGGGAGGTTCATGAAAAAAGAAGTCAGACAGCAATATACCACAAACTCGCCGTAAATCAATAGCGATCCGGCATTTTTTAAGAAAAAAGACGTCGCGCGGGAGAAAAGTTGTCCGGTTACTTCAGCTCGTAGCCGAAGTTGAAAAGCGCTTCGCCGGGCTCGTCGGCGCGGGCATCGCGCAGGTCGGTCAGATACGCCGCAAAGCCGCGGACGCGCGGAAGCCCCATCACCTTGTCCGCCGTGATCTGCGTGAGCACGCCGTGATGCGAGACACGGAAGACGTTGCCGCGGGCGTCCTGCATGTCGCCGTCGACCTGGATCGTGGCGCGTGTGGAGAGCAGGACCGGACGGCCGAAGATGAACTGTTCGGCAGGGACGGGCGACTTGCGGGCGAACGCCTCGAGTTCGGCGCGTTCGAGTTCGACCCACGCCTGCACCGAGGATGCACCGAGTCGGCCGAGTTTGCGCGCGGCGAAGGAATTGCAGCAG
This sequence comes from uncultured bacterium, assembly GCA_902762495.1. Classification (GTDB taxonomy): domain Bacteria; phylum Verrucomicrobiota; class Lentisphaeria; order Victivallales; family UBA1829; genus UBA1732. Next base: position 29,941 of record CACWOL010000014.1, read on the forward strand.
GGCAGGGGGAATCCCGTTCGGATCGTGAGGCCGGGGTACTTCTTCAGAAGCGTGAAATGCTGGATCGAGGTCACGCGGACAGTCTTTCCACCTTTCTTGACGAACCGGTCGAGCGCGGCGGCGACGTCATGCAGGGACTTCTGCGGGATGTAGAACGGCAGAAGGAGTTCCTCGTGCGGCGACGGATCGTCGGCGAGCTCGCGGACGACGGTCATGCCGGGGGAGGGCGGACGCACCCCGCGCGGCAGGATCACTCTTTCCTGGGCGGATTCGAGTTCGGCGGGATGGCGGAAAGATTTGTAGTCGGCGAGGAGCTTTTTCAGGGAATCCGCGGTGGGATCGGGGCGTTCGGAAGCGGGGATGCCTTCCGCGAACGCCGTGAGCTCGCGCCGGACGGATTTCAGCACGCTCGCGGGCAGGAAGAAATCGCCGTCGACCTTGGCCTGAACGGGCGAGAAGACGAAATCCGGGGAGCCTTCGCCTTCGAACGCCGCCGCGAGAGATTCGGGTGTAACGGGATGCGCCGTGGCGGGGGCGAGTTCGAGCGCTTTTTGAAAGGTGCGGCCGCAGAGGTCGGCGGTCAGACCTGAGGCATTGAGGCGCAGTTGAAGCGGGATTTCGGGACGCGGCGCAGGAAGTGATGCCACGCGGCGCGAATAATCCGAGGTGGATTCGCCGGTCTTGTAGACGATCGACCCGGGCGCGGCGGCCGTGTCCGTCGCCAGCCGGATCGTGCAGCGTTCGCCCTGAAGCGCGCGGTTTACGCGAGCCCCGTTGACCATGAGCGAAGTCACCGAGATCGCGGGGCCCTCGTCGCCGGAACGCGGCTGGATGCGGAGCACGTCGCCGAGGTGGATGCGCTTCGTCACGTCGATGACGGCGAACCCGTCCTTCGCGGAGACGACCGTGCCGCAGAGCTGGCCGGACGCGCCGAGCGAATCGTGTTTGACGAGCGTCTTCGCCGAGGCCGCCGTGTAGAACCCCTCCGACCATTTGCGCCCGAACGTGTGCGCCATGCGGTCGCGTGCGGCGGGCAGCAGGGATTTGAACTCCTCCTCGCTCGTTGCGTCGAGCAGCATCCGGTAGGCGGATACGGCGTGATCCACGTAGTCGGACCGGCGCAGGCGCCCCTCGATCTTGACGGACGCGACGCCGGTCTCGGCGATGCGCGGCAGCAGCTCCATCGTGCAGAGGTCCTGCACGGAGAGGTAGAAGCCGTTGCCTTTGTCCGTGTGGTAACGGCGGCGGCAGGGCTGTTTGCACTTGCCGCGGTTGCCGCTCCAGCCGCCGAGCCAGCTGGAGAGCAGGCAGGAGCCGGAGATGCAGCAGCAGAGCGCGCCGTGGATGAAGACTTCGAGCTCGACGGACGGTTTCGAGGCGGCGATGGCCTCAAGTTCAGATAGAGAAGTTTGGCGCTCCAGGATCACGCGTTTCACGCCGAGTTCGTGCGCAATCGCCAGTCCGGCTGTGTTGTGGATGCCGGTCTGCGTGGAGGCATGGATGGTCAGGCGCGGGAAATAATCGCGGAGCATGGCGACGATGCCCAGGTCCTGCACGATGACGGCGTCCGGGTGCATGCGGTCGAGTTCGGCGAGCATTTCCGCGGCCTCCGGGATCTCGCTCTCCTTGATGAGCGTGTTCAGCGTCACGTAGAACTTCCGTCCGTTTTTGTGCGCGTAGCGGATCACCCGCGCCATTTCGTCCGGCGTGAAGTTGCCGGTGCGTTCACGGGCGTTGAATCGCTTGAGCCCGGCGTACACGGCGTCGGCCCCCGCGTCGTAGGCGGCGAGGGCGCAGGCGGCGTTTCCGGCGGGCGCGAGGAGTTCGGGTTTGTGCGGCATGAAGTTCTGCATAATGAAAATAATATAGCGCCGGAACGGGAAAAAGGCAACAAGACGGCTTGAAAAAAGCGCGAAAACGAGGTATATTTATCCGTTTATACTATCTATTTGACAACTATCCGGCGGCGGCATGTGCCGCTTCCGCGAAACAATTTGGAAATCACACGGAATGAGTGTTCGGACGGAATGTTTTCTGGCGTGGCGGTACTTCAAGCCGAAACGCAGCGCGGTCAGCGTAATCACGCTGATCTCCGTGATCGGGGTGATCCTGGGCGTGGCGGTGCTGATCGTAGTGCTCGCCGTCATGACCGGATTCACCGACCAGACGAAGATCAAACTGCTGGAGACCGGGTCGCACGCCCAGATCCGCAAGCCCACGCGGCATTATTCGACCAACCCGCGCGGCAACGCCGGGGTGTTCTTCTCCGAAGAGGCGGAGGACGTGGTCAACATCGTGAAGCGGAACGGCGGCAAGGCGCTGCCCCTTCTGGTTTCTCCCGTGCTGCTTCAGGTGAAGGAGGCGTTCAACCCGAAGGTGCTGGCGGCGTTCGACCCCGACATGGACACCGCCGGGCTTGACCTGAAAAGCGTGGTGAAGCAGGGCGAGTATTCGCTCGGACGCGGCGAGATCGCGGTCAGCCAGGTCATCGCGAGCGAATTCGGACTTTCGGTCGGCAGCAAGGTCCTCCTGCACTCGCCGTCGCGCCTCGCCAAGCTCATCGAACGCGACGAGTCCGGCAAGTACAAGATTTCCGACAAGTCCGAATACTACCTGCCGGGCGAGTACACCGTGTCGTTCATCTTCAGCTTCGACAAGTATGACTACGACCGCGACATCATGTTCCTCTCGCTCGACGACGCCGACCAGCTGTTCGGGCTGGACTGGGGCTGCGCCACGCACGTTTACGTGTGGGTGGACGATCCGTTCCACATCGATGGCTTCCTGGCGCCGCTGCGCGACCAGCTGTCGAAGAGCCACCCGGACGTGATGGTTTATTCCTGGAAACAGCTGAACGGCCAGCTGCTGAGCGTGCTGGCGGTGGAGAAGAACATGATGTTCTTCCTGCTGGTCTTCATCGTGCTCGTGGCGGCGTTCAGCATCGCAAATACGCTCATCACGACCGTGATCCAGAAGACGAAGGAAGTCGGCCTGCTGAAAAGCATGGGCGCGGGGTCGTTCTCGATCATGCGCGTCTTCATCATGCAGGGGTTCTTCGTGGGCGTGATCGGCACGGCCGGCGGGGTTTTCCTCGGCTGGCTGGTCGTGGTGTTCCGCATGAACATCCTGTACGCGATGCGCGCGATCACCGGCCAGGAGATCTTCCCGAAGGAGCTGTACCTCTTCAGCGAACTGCCCGCGCACATCGTGTGGGGCGACGTGGCGCTGATCTCCGTGATCTCGATCCTGCTCTGCACCTGCGGCGCGCTGGTCCCCGCGATCCGCGCCGCCAACCTCGATCCCGCAAAGGCGCTGCGCTATGAGTGATACCAACGATTTCCTGTCCGTCCGGTCCGTTTCCAAACAGTTCAGGATCGGCTCCTCCGTGATCAAGGTCCTGCGCGGCGTGTCGTTCAACGCGGGGCGCGGCGAATGGACCGTGCTGCTCGGTGCGTCCGGGAGCGGCAAGACGACCCTGCTGGACATCATCGGCACGATCTCGCGCCCGGACGAGGGCTCCATCGTGATCGACGGCGTGAATCCGGCGGAGCTTTCCGCCTCGAAACTTGTCGCGTTCCGCCGCAAGAACATCGGATTCGTGTTTCAGTCCTACCACATCCTGCCGGAGCTGAACATCCTCGAAAACGTGATGCTGCCCTCGCTGCTCGACGGCAAGCCGCCGCGCGAGTGCAAAGCGCGCGCCCTCGACCTGCTGGAACGCGTCGGTCTGAAGGACCGCATCGGGCACCGCGCCAACGAGATGTCCGGCGGCGAACAGCAGCGTGCAGCCATCGCGCGCGCCATGATGAACGAGCCGCGCCTCCTGCTGGCGGACGAACCGACCGGCAACCTCGACTCTAAAACGGGAAAAGGCATCCTCACCCTCTTCCGCAAGCTCGTGGAAGGCCACGGCACGACCATCGTGATGGTCACGCACGACCGGGGCGTCGCCGATATCGCCGACCGCGCGATCGTGCTGAAAGACGGTGTGATCGCCGGATGAACGCCGTGCGGATCGTCCGGAATGCGCTGATCTGCGACGGGACCGGGGGCGACCTTTACCCCGGCTCCATCCGCATCGACGGCGACCGGATCGCCGAGGTCGTTTCAAATGGAGAAATCTCCGGCGCGAAGGACGCCGAAGTCTTCGACGCGCAGGGATGCGTGGTCTCGCCCGGATTCATCGACGCGCATTCGCACTCGGACGCCACACTGCTTGCCGCGCCCGGCGCCTTCAGCAAGCGTACGCAGGGGATCACCACCGAAATTTTGGGCAACTGTGGGCATTCGCTGTTTCCCGTAACCTCGTACAACGCCGAGCAAGTTGCCTCGGACTGTGCCGCGGTCGGCGTGAAACCGTCGTGGAGCGACTGGCGGGATTACTGCGAGGCGGTCGATAGCGTACACCCGGCGGTGAACTTCGCCGTGCTGTGCGGACACAACGCCCTGTGTGCGGCATATCCGAAGATCAAAGACCAATGCGCCGCGCTCGATAAGATGCTGGCGGCGGGCTGTCCCGGGCTTTCCAGCGGGCTTCTGTACGCGCCGGGCCGCACCGTGCCGCCATCCGATTTGTTGCGCTTGGCGGCTGTTCTGAAGCACACGGACGCGATCTACACGACCCACCTCAGAAGTGAGGGCGCGCGTCTGCTTGAATCGCTGGAGGAGGCCGTCGCGTTCGCTTCGGCTGGCAGCGGACGTCTCCATGTGAGCCACTTCAAGACGGCGGGCGAGGCGAACTGGGGCAAGCTCGACGCCGCGTTGGAGTTGTTGGAAAAAGCCCGCGAGCGCGGCCTGCGGATCACCGCCGACCGTTATCCCTACACCTATTCCCAGACGAGCTTGAGTGTGATCCTGCCGCCGCGCTACGATTCCATGCGCGACCGCGAAATTCAGGAGAAACTGAGCGGCGATCCCGCCGAATGCGAGCGATTGATTGAAGAGTTGGCGGATTCCCGCCGCGTGAAGCGCGCGATCTTAACGGCGGTTTCCAAACAGGAATTCCTGCCGTACTGCGGCCTCACGCTCGAAGAATGCGCCGTCCGCGCCGGAATGCCCTCTGCTGCGGCGTTCGCTGTCACGGTCCTGCGGGACGATGGTGCGCGGGCGATGGCGGCGTTCGGGGGAATGTCGCCGGACAATCTGCGGCGGATTCTGGCGGAACCGTGGGTGTGCTGCGGCACGGACGAGAATGCGCGTCCGCAGGACGAATCGCTCGGGCGCGGCCATCCGCGTTCGTTCGGGGCGTTCCCGCTGTTCCTGAAGCTGACGGCGGAGCTGGTCGGCCTGCCGGAAGCTGTCCGCCGCGTGACGTCGTTCCCCGCCTCGCTCTTCCGCCTGAAGGACCGCGGACTTATCAAGCCGGGCTGTTTTGCCGACCTGACCGTGTTCGACCCCGCGAAACTCGACTGTAAGGCGGATTTCGCGCATCCGCACACCCCCGCCGAGGGGATCGTCCGTGTGTACGTGAACGGCGAACCGACGGATACCGGGAAACGCGCCGGCCGCGCGCTGATCTGAACCTTTGATTCAATCGAAAAGAAAAGCCCGTTCAAATCTTTTGACTTGAACGGGCGATATTTTTGATCGTGTTCAGGAGGAATCAGACTTTCCCGGCCTTGAGCTCGTCGAGGAATTCCGCGATGCGGTCCATGGCGGTGCGGATGTCCTCCAGCGATGTCGCGTAGGAACAGCGCACATAGCCCTCGCCGCACGCGCCGAAGGCATTGCCTGGGACGACCGCGACGCGCTTCGACTGGAGCAGCTTCACGGCGAAATCCTGCGAGCTGAGCCCGGTGGACGTGATGTTCGGGAAGACATAGAACGCGCCCTGCGGATTGAAGCAGGAAAGCCCCATTTCATTGAAGCGGGAGACGATCACGTTCCGGCGGGCCTTGTACTCGGCGACCATGCGCTGCATGTCCGGGCGGGCACTCTTCAGTGCCTCCTCGGCGCCGTACTGCGCGGTCGTGGGGGCGCAGAGCATAGCGTACTGGTGGATCTTCATCATGGCGTCGACGATGCTGTTCGGGCCGCAGGCGTAGCCGATGCGGAATCCGGTCATGGCGAAGGCCTTGGAGAATCCGTGCAGGAAGATGGTGCGTTCGCGCATGCCGGGGAGGGCGGCGACCGTGTGCATGGGACGGTCGTCGTAGTGCAGTTCGGAATAGATGTGGTCTGCGATCACGGCGAGGTCGTACTTGACGGCGATCTTTGCGATGTCGCGCATCTGCTCGTCCGTGAGGACCGCGCCGGTCGGGTTGCACGGGAAGTTCAGGATGATGGCGCGGGTGCGCGGCGTGACGGCCTTTTCGAGGTCGGCCGGGTCGAGCGCGAAGAGGTTCTTTTCGTAGGTGCGGACGGGGACGGGCACGCCGTGGGACATGCGGATCTCCGTGGCGTAGGAGACGTAGCACGGTTCGTGGTAGATGATCTCGTCGCCGGGCGAGGTGATGGCGCGGATGGCGAGGTCGAAGGCTTCGCTGACGCCGACGGTCACGAGACATTCGTTCTCCGGGGCGTATCGTACGCCGAACTCCTCGGCGAGGTAGTCGCAGATCGCCTTGCGGAGGGAGAGGAGCCCGAGGTTGGACGTGTAGTGGGTGCGGCCGCGTTCGAGCGAATACACGGTACCCTCGCAGACGGACCACGGGGACACGAAATCGGGCTCGCCGATGCCCAGTGAGATCACGTCGGACATGGTGTTGACGAGGTCGAAGAAGTAGCGGATGCCGCTCTTCGGCAGGACGGCGATATGCGGCGCTACGAAATCACGGCACGATCTTGAGTCGCTCATCGCGTTCCTCCTCCAGGAGCATGATCCCGGATTCTTTGTATTTTTTCAGCAGAAAATGGGTCGCGGTGGACAGCACGCCGTCGATGGTGGCGAGCTTGCTGGAGACGAACGACGCGACTTCGTTCAGGTCCGCGCCGCGCACCTCGAGCATCAGGTCGTAGCCGCCGGACATCAGGTACAGGGCGGTAACCTGCGGGAAATTGCTCAGGCGGCGGGCGATGCGGTCGAATCCGCCCTCGCGTTCGGGGCGCACGCGCACCTCGATGATCGCCTTGACGGGCTTTTCGTGGAGGTTATCCTCGTTGACGAGCGCATGGTAGCCGCGGATGATGTTCTGCTTTTCGAGGTCGGCGATCTCGGCGGCGACTTCCTGTTCGGAAGCGCCGAGCTGTTCGGCGAGGTCCGCGGCGGTCGTTTTCGCGTTTTTGACGAGTGCGTTCAGGATAAACTTGCGGTCTTCAAGTTTCATGGGGGATTCCTCCAAATTAAATACAACTTTTACTATACATCTTTTCAGGCGAAAATACAAGCTGTTCCGGTGAAAAACTCTACCGGAACACTGCTGAAAGGGAATTCTGAAAAGTGGCTGACCGGATCAGTCGGCAGCCGGATAGCGCGCGAGGAGCTCTTTCGCGGCGGTCAGCACGTCCCCGACGTCGACCGCCTGCGGGATCTTTTCGATGTTCTGATGCACGCCGTGGCCGGTGCGGACGAGCGCGACGCCCTTGCATCCGGCGTTGATCCCGGCCTCCAGGTCGGATTCCTTGTCGCCGATCATGAACGAGTTTGCGAGGTCGATGTCGAGGTCCTTCGCGGCGCGCAGGAACAGGCCCGGTTTTGGCTTGCGGCAATCGCAGTCGATCGCGTATTCCGGGATGACGCCTTTCTTGTGATGATAGCAGTAATAGGTCGCGTCGACGTGCGCGCCTTCCGCCGCGAGAAGCTCGTTCATGCGGGCGTCGACCGCCTTCAGGTCGGCCTCCGTGAAATAGCCGCGTGCGATGCCGGACTGGTTGGAGACGACGATCACGAGGCGCCCGGCGTCGTGCATGGCGCGGACGGCCTCCGCGGCAAACGGGCACAGGCGGACGAGCGCCGGATCGTGGATGTAGTCGGCCTCCTCGATGATGACGCCGTCGCGGTCGAAAAAACATGCCTGGCGCATGAACGGAAACTCCTGTTATGCGGGCTGCGCGCCGCTCGGCGCGTCGCCAGCCGCTTCGGCCTTCTTCTGCTTCTTCAGCGCCTTCTTCTCACGGGCACGCTCGCGCCAGCCTTCCCATCCGGCGTAGAACGCGGGGATGAAGAAGAGGGTGATGAGCGTGGAGCTGGTGAGGCCGCCGATCACGGCGCGTGCGAGGGGCGCCTGGGATTCGCCGCCTTCGCCGAGGCCGAGCGCGAGCGGGATCAGGCCGAGCACGGTGGTGAGGGTGGTCATCAGGATCGGGCGCAGACGGCGGCGTCCGGTTTCGCGGACTGCGATTATCAGCGGGAGCTTGTCGCGGCGGCGCAGGAGGTTTGCAGTGTCGACGAGCAGGATGGCGTTGTTCACCACGATGCCGGCGAGCATGACGCAGCCGATGAAGGACTGGATGTTGAAGGTGGTGTAGGTGAGGAAGAGCATCAGGATGACGCCGATCGCCGCGAGAGGCACGGAGAACATGACGATGAGCGGGTCGATCAGGGACTCGAACTGGCAAGCCATGACCATGTAGACCAGGACGAGGGCGAGCGCGAACGCCATGCCGAGCTCGTGGAAGGTCTCCTGCTGGTCCTCGTAGTCGCCGGAGAACGAGATGGTGAAGTCGGCGGGCAGCGGATAGAGAGACTTGATCTTTTCCTGCATTTCCTCGACGGCGGAACCGAGGTCGCGGTCATAGAGGTTGGCGGAGACGGTCAGGTTGCGCTGCTGGTTCTTGCGTTCGATGGTGACCGGGCCGAGGACCTTTTCGGTGGTGAGGAAGTTGCGGAGCGCGACGTTCTCGCCGTCGCCGTTGCGGACGGTGAGGTCGAGCAGGGAATCGGTGGTCATGTACTTGGCGTCTTTGACCTTCACGAGGATCTTGTATTCGTAGCCGTTTTCGCGGAAATAGTTGGCCTGTGTGCCGGCGAGGCCGAGGCGGAGGCAGTTCGCGATGGTGTTCACGTCGACCTTCATCTTGCCGGCCTTTTCGCGGTCGATGATGACGCGGTTTTCCGGCATGCCGATGTCGCGGGAGAGCTTGGCGTCTGTCACGCCCTCGACCGAGAGACAGAGCGCCTGCACGCGGCGGGCGAGGTCCTCGGCGGTCTCGAAGTCGTATCCGCGGATGTCGATCTGGATGGCGTCGCCGCCCGCGCCGCGTCCGCCCATGAAGGACTGCGCGGAACGCACGCGGAAGATCGTGCCGGGGAGCTTGTTGAGCTTCTTGCCGAGGCGTGCCGCGATGTCTTCGATTCCCTCGCTGCGCTCTGTCCTCGGGACGAGCTTCAGGTTGTAGTTTGCCTTGTGTCCGCCGGAGGAGTTCCAGGTGGACGCGCCAGCGGAGGAGGTCCAGTGTTTGAGGCCGGGGACTTCCGAGCGGATGATCTGCTCGGTGGCGATGACGGTCTCGTTGACGAACTCGGGGCCGGTGCCGACGGCGTCTTCCATGTTGATGCGGAGCTGGCCTTCGTCGGTCTTCGGCATGAGCTCAGTACCGATAAGCGGCGCGATCACGAAGCAGAAGGACAGGAGGCCGATGCTGATGATGATGGTGATGAGCTTATGGCGCAGGACGGAGTCGAGGGCGTCGGCGTAGTAGTCGGCGAGCGCGTCGAAGCCTTTCTTCGAGATACGGGCGAACCACGCGATGAAGCCGGTTTTCTGCGATTCGCTTTCCGTGAGCATCTGGCCGCAGAGCATGGGTACGATGGTGAGCGCGGAGATGAGCGAGCAGAGCAGGGCGAACGCGATGACGTACGCGAGCTGCTTGAACATGACGCCCGCCATGCCCTTCATGAAGACCATGGGCAGGAAGACGGCGACGGTGGTGAGCGTACTGGAGATGAGGGCGCTGGTAACTTCGCTGGCGCCCTGCCTGGCGGCTTCGTCGCGCGGCATGCCGCCGTCGTGCAGTCGCACGGTATTTTCCAGCACCACGATGGAGTTGTCCACGAGCATGCCGACGCCGAGCGCGAGACCGCCGAGCGTCATGATGTTCAGCGTGAATCCGCAGAAGTAGATGAGCGCGAAAGTGGCGACGATGGAGAGCGGGATGCTGATGGCGATGATGAGCGTACTGCGGATGTTGCAGAGGAAGACGAAGAGGATCAGGATGGCGAGGAGTCCGCCGGAGACGGCGGTGTTCGACACGTTGTTGATTGAGCGCTGGATGTATTCGGATTCGTCGGTGACGGGGACGATGTTGAAGCTGCCGGCGAGCTCGTTGTTGATCTTTTCGAGTTCCGCGCGGACTTCCTTCGCCACGCCGACCGTATTGGAGCCGGACTGCTTGTAGATTTCGATGTAGATGCCGGGTTTGCCGTTGATGCGGACGAAGCGCGTGGCTTCCTCGTGGGTGTCGACCACTTCGGCGACGTCGCGGATACAGATCGCGGAGCCGTCGGGACCGACCGTGAGGAAGAGGTTGCGGATTTCGTCGAGGTTGCTGAACGTGCCGATGGTGCGGAGGCGGACGTCGAGCGTGCCGGACTTCTGGTTGCCGGCGGGCGTTGTGACGTTCGCGCTGCGGAGCTTGTTGAGGATGTCGGTGAGCGGGATCCGGAGGAGCTTCGCCTTGTCGACGTCGAGGAGGACGTGGATTTCGCGGTCGTAGCCGCCGCTGACGTTGGCGCTGGCGACGCCCTCGACGCGCTCGAAACGGTAGACGACGCTGTCTTCGAGGTATTTCTTGGCCTTCGTCAGGTCCATGTCCGTGCTCACGCCCAGTCGCATGATCGGCATGGAGGCGGAGTTGAAGCGGATGAGCATCGGGCGGTCGACGTCGTCCGGGAGCATTTTCAGCGCGCGGTCGATGCGGTCGCGGATGTCGGAGATGGCGTTGTCGAGGTTGGTGCCCCAGGTGAAACGCACGATGACGGAGCTGGTCTCCTCGGAGCTGATGGAGGTGATCTCCTCGATGCCGGTGACGGCGCTGATCTGGCGTTCGATCGGGCGCGTGATGAGCTCCTCGACTTCCTGCGGGGAGGCGTCGTCGTAGAACGTGGTGATGGAGCAAGCCGGGAAGTCGATCTCCGGGAACAGGTCCACGGGGAGATATTTCAGGGAGATGCCACCCAGCACCAGGGTGATGCAGGCGAACATCGAGATAAAAATCGGCCGTCCGACCGAGAAATCGGCTAATTTCATTGTGCTTTTTCTCCGGATGCGGCGGGAACCGCCTGCGGTTTCTGTTCAGGCTGCTTGTCCTCCTGCGCGGCGGGCTGCTGTTCAGGCTGCTTGTCCTCCTGCGCGGCGGCTTCCGCGGCGGATTGCTGCGCGGACTTTTTCGCGGCCTCGGCGGCCAGGTTTTCGGCCATATGCAGACGACTGAGCTGGGAGACTTCGACGCTCTTGCCCGTTTCGAGCATGTGGTTGCCGACGGTCACGATCATGTCGTTGTCCTTGAAGATGGGCGAAAGGATTTCCACGCGGTTGCGGGTCTCAAGTCCGGTCTTGACCGGGACGAACATCGCGGTCTGGTCGGAAGGATCGATCTTGAAGACGCCGCGCTGGTCGTTACGCGTGAGGATGGCGTTCGGCGGGAGGGCCTGCGTGTTCCTGTGCTCGGAAAGGACGATACGGACGCGCACGAACATGCCGGGGCGGAGGCGGAAATCGAGGTTCGGGATGGAGAGGATGGCGACCACGGTGCGTGTGCTTTCGGCGAGCTCGTTGGAAATCATTTCCACGGTGCCCTCGAAGACGGTTCCGGGGTAGGCGTCGGTGGTGACTTCGGCCCGCTGCCCGACCTGGAGGAACCGGAAGTCGCGTTCGATAATCGGGATCCTCGCCTTGATGCGGTCGATTTCGATGATTTTCAGGATGGGCTTGCCGGGGGAGACAAGCGTCCCTTCGTCGACGTAACGGTCACCGACGTGGCGGACATCGGAACCGGAGTTCCAGTCGGCGAAGATGCGGGTGTCGTCGAGCTTGACTTTCGCGGCTGCGAGGCGAGCTTCGCAGTTCTGAATATTCGCTTCGCTCTGGACAAGCGCGGCTTCCTGCACCTTCATGGCGCTTTCGGCGTTTTCGAACTCGGAATCACTGGTGGCGTTGCGGTCGTGGAGAAGCTGCAGACGTTCATACTGGGATTTGCGGAGCTTGAGCAGAGCCTTCACTTCGACGTCTTTCGCCTTCGCGACTTCGAGTTCGGCTTCCGCCTGACGGACCGCCTGGTCGTAGTTGGAGTCGTCGAGCTGGGCGATAAGGTCGCCCTTCTTGATCTGGTCGCCGATATCGAACTTCAGGGAAACGAGCTTGGCGGAGACTTCCGGGTCGATATCGAAGGCGCTCCACGCCTGCGTGGTGCCGGAGTAGACGCGTTCGTCAAGCATGGTGATATGTTCTGTCTTGACCACATTCACGACGACGGCGTCCTCGGGGCGTTTCTGCGCCTTCCTTTCCTCATCTTTTACAGACTCCTGGTAGCGCTGCCAGGCGAAAACGGCGATGGCCGCGAAACCGGCGATGAGTGCCAGCAGAACGATTTTCTTGCCCATTTATAACTTCTCCAAAAGGTTTGGTTTTGTTTTTAATTCGACTTGCGAATTATAAATTAGCACAACTTTTGAAAAAATCAAGCCTTTAGGAAAACAATGTTGAAGAATTAAATGAGGAAATAAAAACAAAAAAGTTAAACATAGCCTTGACATTTTTCCGTCATGGTGCTATTTTTTTACGATTTATTCAACCCGTTTTGACTGATAAAGGAGAAAAACCGTGGATTCCAATTCCATTATTGTTACGCCGCAAGCCCAGGATTTCGCCAAGGATATTTCGGTCTCGCCCGCCGCGGAGCCCCAGAACGCCCCGAACATCACGCAGAAGGGGCCGGATCCGCAGCCGATTTCGCAGGCGACTGGAGCACCCGACCTGGCGCCCGGCCAGAAGCCCGATCCGAAGAAACAGCCGTCGATCTACGGCGAGATCCCGCAGATCCCGGTGCTCGACGCGGTCGAAGGCATCAAATTCGACTTCAACCACGGCATCCGCATCCTCTTCCCGCAGAACGGCAAGAACTATCATGTGACGTTCACGGACATCGACACCGGCATCATCCTGTACAGCGCGGATACCGTGCCGGGCGCGTTCATCACCAGCGTGAAGAAGTTCTTCATCCGGTTCCGCCTGATTATTCACGACAAGGGCAACGACACGCCGATCTTCACGCACGACTACGACGCCACGGACAAGGAAGTCATGATCCAGCTCCCGGTCGGCACCATCGGCGACAGCATCGGCTGGTTCAGCTACGTGGAGCGTTTCCAGCTGAAACATAAATGCAAGCTCGTCTGCGTGATGACTCCGTGGATCGCGGACATCTTCAAGAAGCAGTACCCGAACATCACGTTCATCACCACCGAAGAGACCAAGACGCACCGTCCGTACGCCTCCTACTACATGGGACTTTTCTTCCGCGGCGACGTGGACAACCAGCCGATCGACTTCCGTTACATCGGCCTGCACCGTACCGCGGGCTATATCCTCGGACTCGAGGATACGTCCGATATCCCGCCGCGTGTGGACCTCTCCGCTCCGCGCAGGATCAAGGAAAAATACGTCTGCATCGCGGCGCAGTCCAGCTCCCAGGCCAAATACTGGAACAACCCGTTCGGCTGGATCACGCTCGTGCAGTTCCTGAAGGACAACGGCTACCGCGTGCTCTGCATCGACAAGGAAAAAGTACACGGCATCGGCCTGAACTGGAACTACATCCCCTACGGGACCGAGGATTTCACGGGCGACATCCCGCTGCAGGAACGCATCAACCTCATCAAGGACGCGGATTTCTTCGTCGGACTCTCCAGCGGCCTCTCCTGGCTCGCCTGGACCTGCAAGGTGCCGGTCGTGATGATCTCCGGCTTCACGCATCCGACCAACGAGTTCGCGACGCCGTACCGCATCATCAACTACCACACCTGCCATTCCTGCTGGAACGACATGCGCGAGAATTTCGACCACTACGATTTCCTCTGGTGTCCGCGCCACAAGGGAACCGACCGCCATTTCGAGTGCACGCGCCTCATTTCCGCGGAACAGGTCATCAACACGATCAAGAAGATCCCGACGTTCCGCCCCGGCGAAAAGAAAAAAGACGAGAAGGCCGCCGGCGATAATGCCACGGCCCGCGATCCGAAGGAAGGCAAGCACAAGAAATAAGCCATCCCGTTCGGAATTGATTTGTTATCTCCGGCCAGTCCCAGCCCGGGATGAAGCCGGAGATTGTTTTTTGCAGAAAACCAATAAAAAAGGATTCCATATTATGCCTCATTTTTTCGAAGCCGCGATGCTAATCTGCTTTGGCGCCAGCTGGCCGTTCGCCATCATCAAGACCGTCCGCGCGAAGAATCCCGCGGGCAAAAGTTATTTGTTCGCCGCGCTGGTCATCATCGGGTACATCGCCGGATGCACAGCCCGATTCATGCGTGAAGGCGCGGACGGCGTTTTCTTCCTGTACATCTTCGATATGCTGATGGTCGCGACGGATACGGCGCTGTGCCTGTATTACAAACGGCTCAACGAACGTGGCGCGGCGGCGTGACGGGCGTCTCTGAGTCTTTTTTGCATATTGTTTGAAGCCTTATTGTTGTTTCCGTTTGACAAAGGGGTGTTTTGGGTATATAATATTGGCAAATAACGTGTCCGTTGTTTTACGGACAGCAGAGGCATTAATTCCCCCATTTTCAGGAGTGTTTGTGCTATGACAAAGAGACTTCATCCCGTGCTTTCCGTTCTTTTTTTGATGAGTACGTTTGCAGCAGGAATGCAGACGGCGTACGCTTTGGATGCCGATCCAGCGTTTCTCGCCGCGCCGGACAAGAAGCCGTTTGTTATGACTGTAATGGGGGTGCGGAAAGCGTTTCCCGTTGCAGAGGATGTTATCCGTGTTGAGATCGGGATGGCATCCAATACCGGGCCTTTTCTGGAGCTCGGGGCCTATCGCATCGTCAGCGAAGACGATCCGGAATATGCCTATGAAAAGTTCGTCCGCCCAGCCGACGTAACTTATCCGAATAATCACAGTGTCATGGAAGTTTCCGTGCCGGAGAGATTCAAGGCCGAATCCAAATCTGCGAACATCACGGATTTTAAACGCGAATCGGTCGATCTGAGACTTCACGCGCCGATGCAGCCCGGCAAAAGTTACGCGGTCGTCACGCGCGGAAACGGATCCGATGTAGTGTCGGCCGGCCGCGCCGCATATCAGTTCCGTTTCGATCCGGCGGATATTGCGAACGCGCCGGACGTCCAGCATAAGCCGGACCTTATGACGCTGACGGCGATGGGGCTTCGAGGACTGGACAGCGTGGGCAACGGGATCATTCGTCTGGAGTTCGGTCCGACCTTTTTCTGTCAGGAAGGGTATCTGCTGAAACACTATCATGTTTCGGTGAACGGTGAACCGGTCACGATCAAGGCTATGGGACGCCGCAGTCAGATCGACCTGTACCGCCCGGTCGGCTGGCCGTATTCCGTCATCATGCAGCACGAAGTCTTCCTGCAAATGGACCGGGTTCTTGCGGAGGGAGACCGCCTTCGGGTCGAAGTCGATTCAGCCGTGGTATCCGGCACGAACGCCGCAGAAATCGAGTTCTCGGACAAACGGTCTTTTTCCAGCGCAGTGAAGGTCAACCAGGTCGGATACATCACATCCGCAGTCAAGTCTGCGGAGATCGGACGCTGGCTCGGCTCCTTCCCGGACGAGGCCGCGATCCTTGCGACATCCGGTGACATGGAACGATTCCGTGATATTTCCACAGACGAGATATTTTTCGGCGCATCCAGTGTCGGAAAGGATGACAAGGACAAAAATACATCGGCGGGGGACAGCGAAGCTACGGATAAAGTTGATCCGGCAAAAACCGATAAAAAGGAAGCCATCAATTCAGGAACTGCGTCTGCCGCGGCGCATGAATTCTCGAAGTCTTCGCTCAAATACGATGTTCCGCCGCCGTTCGAAATCCGCGATGCCCGCACGGACGAGGTCGTTTTTGCCGGACAAAGCAAACTCTCCAACCCTGGAAACCGTTCGGAAGGCCGGGCGCAGTATTCCGGCGAGAATGTCTATGAGATTGATTTTACATCGTTCAAGACTCCGGGCCGATATTACATTGCAGTACCTGGAACGGGCCGCAGTTTCGAGTTTTCCATCGCGTCCGATATTTATGACGAGGCGTTTCAGACCGCCGCATACGGTCTTTTTGCCCAGCGTTGCGGCATCGCACTTGAGCCGCCGTATTCGGACTGGCGCCGTATTGCATGCCATGATCACGGGATTCAATTGACTACGCAAAAGCAAATAGATGGCGGCAATTTCATTGATGTGAAAAAAGCTGTTTTCGAAAAAAATCCTTCGCCGGATGCGGAGGTGCGTCCTGCGATTTATTCCGGACCTGGACTTGTCGCTCATTTCCCGTTCAACGGCTCCGCGGCAAATACCGTGCCGGGCGGCATGACGCTTTCCCCTGTGAATGAGACAACGCAGTCATTCCGGACGTTGCCGAATCTGATCTGGGACGGCGAATCCAACCGTGTGTTCGAGACGAAATCCGGGCGTGACAATGGCTGGACGGGGAAACTTGATTGTGATAAATCAAAGGGGCTTACGTTCCATTTTTGGATACGGCGCACAGACGCTTTGAAGGGAAACCGGTTTGATGGTGAATTGCTTGCATTACGTTCTGGTCGCACCCATTCCTTCCGTATCATATGCAACTGGGGTGTTCCGTATTTTTGGTTCGGAGGTTCCAGATTTTATTCCAGTTCGCGATTCGGAGATGACCGTTGGCACTGCCATACGATTGTGATTGCTCCTGAGTCAGATGGACGATGGTCATGCCGACTGTATTATGACGGGAAGTACATCAGAACAGGAACTGCATCCAGCGGTTTTATAATGGGGGATGAACTCACGATCGGTGCGCTTACCAATACTGGAGCAGAAGGGTGTTATTTTGACGAAATGCGCATCTACAACCGCGTCCTCAAGGACGATGAGATCGCGAAACTTTCCGAACGGGTCGAGGCCCTGGTCCCGAAGCTTATCTCGGCATCCGGCGGACATCACGATGCAGGCGATTACAACC
>CACWOL010000015.1 GCA_902762495.1 uncultured bacterium
CTGCGGCAGCGACCTTTCCTACGCATCAAGCGTGTCGATACTTCTGACCTATCACAAACTGCGTGATGACCTCGCAGACAAAGGCTTCAAGAAAAAGCTCGTCGCGTTTGCGCTGCTGCCCTTTTTCAAAAAAGCCTATAAAAAAGCCTGCGTGAAATATAAACCGCTGAGCGATAAGATAAGCGAGGCAATGAAGCTGCAAACCGCTATCGAAAAGGACAAAAGCGCAGGCATAGATCAGGCTTGCGAGCCTACCGCCCTGATGATGCAGGCTGTGTTCGGTGAGCTTGGCAGGAACGCCCGTGAAAAAGCCCTGCTGTCACGCTTCGGCTATTGCCTCGGGCGCTACATCTACGTCACCGACGCCCTCGACGACCTCAAAAAAGATATCGCACAGGGCGACTATAACCCGCTTAAAATCTATATGTCAAACAGCGGCATAAACTGGAACGGTCAGGGCAGATTCCCCAAGCAGATTACCGATTTCTGCGACGTGACGGTAAATATGTCCCTCGGCGTGCTCGCCGACTGCTATTTCTCCGGGCTCGGCACCATACCCGACGGCAAGAAGATGATTGAGGCGCTGGAAAAGGCGGTCGAGAAAGGCAACCTGGAGTCGATGTCCCGCATGGGCTACTGCTACGAGTTCGGCATCAACGTGAAGGCCGACCCGAAGAAGGCCCTCGAGTGCTACGAACGCGCCGCGAAGGCCGGACTGCCCGCCGCCATGCTCAAATACGGCGACATGATCGCCGCGGGCGAGGTCGAGGGGAAGGGCTCGGACGATGCGCTCGTCTGGATCAAGAAGTCCGCTGCCGAGGACTGCCCGGAGGCGCTGTACCGTCTCGGTGTCTGGAATCTCCACGGCATCGGCACGGATAAGGACCCCGAACTCGCCGCCGAACTCTTCTCCCGTGGCGCCCAGCTCGAACACCCTGCCTGCCAGTACGAACTCGGCATGCTCTTCCTGAAGAAGGACGGCCCGATTGCGAAGGACAACAAGGCCGCGTTCTTCTGGTTCAATCGTGCGGCTTCCAAGGGAAACGCCCCCGCCCAGCGCCAGCTCGCCGTGTGCTATGAGAACGGCACCGGCTGCGAGGTCGACCTGGAAAAGGCGCTGGCGCTGTACCGCGAGGCTGCGCTGAACGGCGACGTGGAGGCGCGTCTGCGCTTGAACAATTAACTTTTGGAGTATACCTTTTCCCCATGCCCTCCGATCCACTGTTCCATATCGTCCTGCATGCGCCCGAGATCCCCCAGAATACGGGGAATATCGGACGAATCGCCTGCTGTACGGAATGCCGCCTGCATCTGGTGAAGCCCATCTCGTTTTCATTCGACGACGCGCACCTGAAGCGCGCCGGGATGGACTACTGGCGGCATGTGGACTGCATCATCCACGAGGATTTCGACTCCGTGCTGAGGACCGCCGCAGGCGCGCCGATGTATTTCTTCTCGACCAAGGCGAAACAGTGCTACTGGGACTGCCCGTTCGAACGCGGATCCTTCCTCGTCTTCGGCAGCGAGAGCAAGGGCCTGCCGCAATATCTGCACGACACGTATGCGCCTCAATTCTATACCATCCCCATGCCGGGGAACTTCAACCGGAGCCTGAATCTGGCAAACTCGACCGCAATCGCCGTGTATGAGGGGCTGCGCCGGATCCTGCCGGGAACGGGGAAGCTGTCATGAACGAATCCGAACTCACGAAACACGAACCGATGAACGATCCTGACGTTTCCTCTGCCGAATCCGCTCCCGTTGTTGAAACGGAGAAACCGCCGGAGCCGATGTGGAAAAAGACGCTGAAATTCCTCCTCAAATTCGGCGTTTCGGCGGGCATTCTCGCCTACATCATCTGCACGCGCGACATCAAGTGGGCTGATTTCAAGCTTGTGAAACCGTGGTGCATCGTCGCCGCGTTTTTCGCCATCTATACCCAGCTTTCCCTGACCGCCGTCCGCTGGTTCACGCTCCTGCGCGCCGCGGGCGTGAAATGTTCCTTCCGCGAGGCGTTCAGCCTCCAGATGCAGGGGATGTTCTTTTCGCAGTTCCTGCCGGGCGGCTCGGTCGGTGGCGACGTGGTGAAGGCGGGCATCCTCGCCACGCGGACGCCCCCGGGCGGCAAGTTCAACGTGGTGTTTTCGATCTTCGTGGACCGTCTGTGCGGACTCGGCGCGCTGCTGATCGCCCTGCTCGGGACGTGCCTGATTTGCCATGACACGATCGCGAAGTTCCCGGAGGGGCAGCGCAACGGCCTGCTGGTGATGTGCGCCGTTTGCGGAGCGCTGCTGTGCGTGGTGATCTTCGTCTTCTTCAGCGACCTGCTGTACAAGGTGAAGTTCTTCAAGTTCTTCCTCGACATCGCGGACCGCATCACGAAAGACACGTTCAAACGCGCCGCGGACGCCGTGGCGCTGTACCGCCGCTGCTGGAAGCTCCTGCTCGGCTGGGTCGTCGCCACCACGCTGATCTTCTTTCCCGTGCTCAGTCTGCCTGTGTGGCTGATCGCCAATGGGTTCGAGGGTGCGCCGCACCGGGATTTCCTGCCGTGCCTCATGATCTCGAACGTGAGCCAGACGATCGCGGCGATCCCAGGGTCCTTCGGCGGCACCGGCACGCGCGACATCGCCTGCGCCGAGATGATGACCGCGATGGGGTTCACCGACACGGAGAGCGGCGTGATCCCGATCCTGGTCACGATGGTGACGCTGCTCGTGGCGCTGTCCTGCTCGGTCTTCTTCGTCTTCGACCGAGGAAAACGCGCCCCGAAAGCGTGATTTCGACCGAAAACGACTTGCTTTTCCCTGAAAACGTGTTACATTAGAAACGATAGTTTTTCAACCACCAATCCTCCAACCGCAGAACCGACATGTCAACCCGCAAACAGGACGGAACGATTCTTGATTCGCCATCCCGGACGCAGGTCATCGAGCTTTTCCCGGCCGCGGCTTCCTGCATCGCGGCCGACACCCATCCGGGGTTCCAGCGCGACCATAACGAGGACAGTTTCGGCACGTTCACGGACCCCGCGGGCGGCGGCTCGCTGCTTTTCGTGGCGGACGGCGTGGGCGGGAACAGCGGCGGCGACCTCGCCAGCCAGTTCACGGCGAAAAGCATGCTGGCGCAGTGGAAACGATTTGCCACGGGCAGGATGCCCGCCGCGGACGAGGTCGTCCGGTTCTTCCGCAACGCGCTGGAGGACATCAACAGGACCGTGTACGGCATCAACGCCGACCAGGGGACGCTTTCCGCGCCCATGGGCACGACCGTCGCCGCCGTTGCGCTGCTTCAGGACCAGATCGTGGTCGCGCATGCCGGCGACAGCCGCGTATACCGGTTCCGCGACGGCGGGATCGAATGCCTCACCGAGGATCATTCGCTGGTTCAGAAATGGCTGCGCGAGGGCGCGATCTCGGAGGCGGACGCGAAGACCCACCCGATGGCGCACGTGATCTATAAGTCGATCGGGCAACAGCGGCATCTGGACCCGGAGATCCGCGTCCTTGACCGCAAGCACGGCGACAAGTTTATCGTGTGCTCCGACGGCCTGATGTGCCACGCATCCGACCCGGAGATCCGCGACATCGTGAACAAGAGCGGTTCGGCGCAGGACGCCGTACGCGACCTCATCGCCATCGCCCTGAAGCGCGGCGGCTACGACAACGTCACCGTGGCCTGCTACTACCAGGCGTGAGCCGACCTCGAACGGTTATGGGCCTTTGCCCAAAAACACAAAGTCGTGAATAAAGATCGCGTAAACGCATAGAATGAAAGCGTTTATGCCGAAAACAAAGACGACAATACACAAAAACAGATTCATGTGGTTGTTTTTTATCAGCATAAATGTGTAGACTTGAAAAAACAGCAGGAAAGCGAAAGGGGCGTATATCGCGACATAGATCAGGATGCTGAATACGGTGTCTGTTATCTCCTTGCTGGGAAAATACGGGAAACAGCTCATCAGGATCATCAGCGCCGCATGCAGGATGCACAGGATCATTAACGGCGGCAGATACCGGTGAACCTCTTTGTACTGCTGTCTGTCGATGAAAAAAAGGATCCCGATCGTGATGCAGTCCCAGAATAAGTTCCCCAGGAAAGCTTCCTGTATATTTTCCATTTCCGTCCTACGATCCCGTTTGGTTATTGTCGGTTTTCTCTGTGGGATGTTATTATTGGGGGGTTAGTCTTCCGGACAAGCCTGTCGGAAACTCCGACGGATTGCCGATTCAGTCCGTTCCTGATCGCGTCCTATACCATATCACGGATTCATAAAAAAGCAAGCGGAAAAAGCGTCTCTGCAAAAAAACTCTTAACTTTCTGTTCTATCCACCTCAAAACAGCAAGAAAAGGGGAAAATTAGATGCACCATTGAAAACTTGCCTATCAAACAAGGCAACTTTTCAATGGCATGTTTTTTGTGCCCGAGCAGAGCCGGGCGCTATGACAGCACTGCCGCGCGGTGGTTACGGGACTTCGATGTCCTTCGGCATGGTGCAGAAGTTTTCGATGCCGGTGTCGGTGATGAGCACGAGGTCCTCGATGCGGACGCCGCCGATGTCGTGGTAGTACAGGCCGGGTTCGACCGTGATGACGTTTCCGGGCTGGAGCAGCTCGAAATTGCGCGCGGAGAACCGAGGCTGTTCGTGGATCTCGAGCCCGACGCTGTGTCCGAGGCCGTGGAAGTAGCCGCATGGGTAGCCCTCGTCGTCGACTCCGGTCTTGAATCCGGCCTCGGCGAGCGACTTGATGCAGAAATCCTGCATGAGGCTGCACGGGACGCCGGGCTTCAGCTGCGCCTCGACCGCCTCGTTCACGTAGCGGACCGCCTTGTACATCTCGAAGAGGCGCTTGCTCGCCTTGCCCTTCACGAACGTGCGGGTCATGTCGCCCCAGTAGCCGTTGACGTCGCTGCGCGGGAAGATGTCGGAGACGACGGGCGCGCCTGCCTTGATGGGGCCGCTGCCGATGCAGTGGGGCAGGGCGGAATCGGGGCCGCAGGAGATGATGGTGCCGACGGCGGAATAGGATTTGCGCTTGAACTCGGCCTCGACCTCGGCGCGGATGAATTCGCAGGTCAGGACTTTGCCGTGCCATTCGAGGAATCCCTGGGAGTTGACCGTGGATTCGGCGATGAAGTCGCGCACCTGGAGCTGGGCCTCCTGCGTGGCGGCCTCGGCGGCGCGGAGCTTTTCGATCTCGTCCGGACGCTTCACGGCGCGTTCGGGGAAGAAGGGGCCGTCCGCCATGACGACCTCGACTCCGGCGGCGCGGAGCTTTTCGGCGAAGATGAGCGGGAAGCGTTCGGGCACCTGCCAGCGGGTCACGCCGTAGACTTTGCTGATGGCGGCGACGAGGCAGCGCTTGCAGTCCTGCGGGGCCTGTTTCAGGACGTCGGCGAAATCGACCACCTCGATGCCGGGGCGGACTTCGCGGCGGGCGCGCGCGATCTCCAGCACGGAGACGAAGACATAGCGTTTCGTGCCGATTTCGGCGTAGATGAACTCGTCGGGGGCGAAGAACCCGGACCCGTAGACGAGGTCGGCGGATTCGGCGGTGGTGGCGGCGATCAGACGCGCCTGAACATTTTTTTCCATGGAAAAAGGACCTCCTCGCTTGAAAAAGGACGGAAATGAAGTTAAATTGAATGATACACTTTAATATAACACATACCGCGGAAAAAGCAAAGATTCTTATGACGATTCCCAATACTCCAGTCGGCATCGGTATTTCCATCACCGTGATCGCGCTCGGCTCCTACCTCGTCGGAGCCATCCCGTTCGGATTCCTGATCGGCAAACTGCATAAAGGCATCGACATCCGCAAGCACGGCAGCGGCAACATCGGCGCGACGAACGTGACACGCGTGCTCGGCAAGGGCTGGGGCCGCCTGTGCTTCTTCCTCGACTTCCTGAAGGGCGCGGTCCCCGTGATCGCCGCCTCCATGCTCTCCGACCGCGAATCCTCGCAGTTCGTGGTGGAGCACCTGCCGGAGTGGCTGAAGATGGAAGCCTGCCTGCCGGACCCGGGCGGACTGCTGGCCTGCGTGGCGGCGTTCGCGGCGGTCTGCGGACACATCTGGCCTGTGTACCTGAACTTCAAGGGCGGGAAGGGCGTTTCGACGGCGGCGGGCGCGATCCTGGCGCTGAATCCGCTGTCTCTGCTGTCCGCCGGGGCGGTGTGGGTGATCGTGTTTTTCGCCTCGCGCTACGTGTCGCTGGCGAGCATCGCGGCGGCCGTTTCGATCGCGGTGTTCTGCGTGGTCTACAAGATCGCGGGGCTGTCGAACGCGAATCCGCCGGAGATGATCCTCTTCTTCCTGCTCGCCGCGCTGTCCGTGACGAAGCACGCGTCCAACATCAGACGTCTGCGCGAGGGCACGGAGAACAAGTTCGAGCGCAAGAAGAAGGTCGCGCCGCTCTCGATCGCCGCGCTTCAGGACAAATCCGCCATCAACGCGGCCGTGCTGGGCGACGGCGCCTGGGGTACCGCGCTCGCGCTCACGCTCCACGCCAACGGACACAAGGTGAAAGTGTGGGGCGCGTTTCAGGAGAACATCGACGCGGTGAACCGCGAGCATGAAAACAAAAAATTCCTGCCGGGCGTGCCGATCCCGGCGGACCTGGAATTCACCGCCGACATGGAGTCCGCGGTGAAGGACGCACGGCTGGTCGTGCTCGCGACGCCGTCGCAGTATCTCCGCAGCGTGCTCCAGAAATTCAAGCCGTACCTGAACCCCGACACGCAGATCATCGTGGACATCGTGAAGGGCATTGAGGTGAACTCGCTGCTGACCATGAGCGAACTCTGCCGCCAGGAACTCGGCCCGACGCACTACGTGGCGCTCTCCGGGCCGAGCCACGCCGAGGAAGTCGCGCGCCGGATTCCGACGCTGGTCGTGACCGCGTGCGAGGACCGCGACATCGCAGGATACGTGCAGCGCATCTTCATGAACGAATTCTTCCGCGTGTATACATCGTACGATGTGGTCGGCGTGGAGCTGGGCGGCGCGCTGAAGAATATCTACGCCATCGCCGCCGGCATCGTGGACGGCTGCGGCATGGGCGACAACTCGAAGGCCGCGATGATGACGCGCGCCATCGCCGAGATGTCGCGTCTGGGCAAGGTCCTCGGCGGCAAGAAGGAGACGTTCAGCGGGCTGAGCGGCGTCGGCGACCTGATCGTGACCTGCACAAGCAAGCACAGCCGCAACCGGTTCGTCGGCGAGGAGCTGGGCAAGGGCCGCAAGCTCGACGAGATCATCAGGTCCATGAACATGGTCGTCGCCGAGGGCGTGAAGACCTGCGAGGCCGCCTACGCGCTCTCCGAACGCTGGAACGTCGATACGCCGCTGATCCACGGCATCTACGCCGCGCTTCACGACGGCCGCGATGCGCGCGAAGTCGTCCGCGAGCTCATGACCCGCAAGGCGAAAAACGAAGAGGAGTGACGGGATTTTCCCGTTCTCCGAGAACGAATTAGAAAAGGACTTATAGGTCGTATAAGACTTATAGGTCCTATTTTTGCTGCCTTTGCCTGAGGCTGATCGCCTTGTCCGAGGGCGCAAAAAATCCCCGGCTCCGCATCTTGGCGGGAACCGGGGAGACGAATCGAATGATTCGGAAGGGAGGCCGGAGCCTCTTACTTGTTGAACGTGTCGTCGATGGCTTTGCCGACGGCGTCGTTGGTGTCCTTGGCGGCGTCTTCGGCCTTCTTGGTGAACTTGTTGACGCCGGTTTCGGTCTTGTCGATCGCCTTGTCGAGCTTTTCGCCGGCGGTTTCGTCCTTCTCGCAGGAGGTGGCGAGCGTCATGGCGCAGAACGCGGCCGCGGCGACGGAGAGCGTGAAGAGCAGTTTTTTCATGATGATATGCCTTTCGGTTTGTTGTTTGGTATGAGGTAGAAAGCCGGATCGTGAAATGCGGTCACTCGGCTTTCTTTTTGGGCTTGATGGTGAGGATGAATCCGAGGGCGAGGCTGAGGAACGCGCTCATGAGGACCTGATAGTTCGCCGGGAGCGAGAACGTGATCGTGTGCGCCGGGATCCAGAAGACGACGATGGTCTTCAGCAGATAGGAGCCCCAGAGGTGCTTGTCGATGCCTTCGAGGAACTCCGCGCCGCCGAGGAAGCGCTTCTTCGTGATGCAGGTGTTCCAGTAATCGTGGCTGAGCATCATCGGGAAGCAGAAGATGAGGTTGGCCCACAGAGAGGTGGAGAAGCCCTGCCAGATGCGCTGCGCGGTGTCGTTTTCGAACGTGAGCGGCCAGACCGGGGTGCCCATGACGGCGTGGACGCCCTTGCCGAAGAGCGCGAACGCGATGGTGAAGAGCATGCCGTACACGCCCCAGACGAGGAACTTCAGGAGCAGGTCGGGGGTCTTCCAGCTGCCGGTCTTGCCGCGCACTTTGATCATTTCGCCGAACGTGGCGAGCAGGCCGACCTTCAGGAAGCCGGAGATGTAGGGGTAATGCCCGACGACGCGGCCGAAGTTCCTGATGCCGTCCGTGGAGAATCCGGCCCAGTAGAGGCCGTGCTTCGCGGATCCGGTCAGGGCGTTGAGGTCGATCTTCACGTCCGTGCCGTAATCCCACGGGAAGAAGAAGACGAGGCAGACGAACGCTGCAAAGTAGATGACCGCGATGATGTCGCCGATTTTGAATTTCATGGTAATTGTTTCCTTGTGTGAGGTTTGGGTATATTCAAACTATAACCTATAACATAGCACAAAATAGTATAAAATCAAGTCGAAATAAACTGATAACCGACTTAATTCGTCCTGTTTGAACTCATGATTTTTTTTCGGTTTCAGATTCCGAGGTTGTTTTTTCTTCCTTTTGGCTTTTTCTTCCTCGGCAAGTTCCTGTTTGACGATCTCATACATCTCGCGGGCGTCTTTTTTTCTGTCCAGTTCATATTCGCTTGCCGCCGACGGGTTTTCCATCGCTTTTTTGAACCAGAAAAGCGCCTTGCGTTTGTCCTGCGGCATGTGTTCTCCGCTGTACAGCATCATGGCATAATCCCACTGGCAGTCGATGTTCCCCAGCATCGCGCCTTTTTTGTAGAACCGGATGCCAAGCTCGATATCGTCCTGTTCGCCATCCCCGAATTCCCCGGTCACGCACTTTGCCCCGACTTCGTGCATGCAGCGGCGGTCGTTCAGGAACAGCGCCTTCAAAGCTTCCCGTAACGTAAGACTGTCACGTTCCAGTTTTTCGATTCTGTCCGTTTGTTTGCTCATGAAAAAGCTTCTCCATAAAGTGTTGCATTAACGACCGCGACGATCATGCAGCCTTTTTCCTCATTTTTCTCAGGATTTCCTCCGAAGGAATGCGTTCATTGTTTCTTATCGCCCGGCTCCGGTTCGATGTCTTCATAATGCCAAAGGTCCTGATCCCTGACAAGCAATTCCTTTTTACCGAAGAGAGACTTCCTGACGCACATCGTAATCACCGGTTTTTCCGAATCCTGCGACGGCGCACGATACTCCGCATCCCTGATATCATACAGCAAAACCTTGAAAAATTCATGATCGTCCATGCCGAGCCTCTCAAGCAGCGTCTTCATATCCTGCTGCTCGGGATAATATCCATGTCCTGCCTTGTAATCTTCGAGACGGGCATAAATGCGCCCTATATTGCCCGAGGTATTGATCAAATCCTGGTGCAATTGGAGTTCGAGGAAGATCCATACTGTTCCCGCGACGATGACGGTGAAGATGCATCCGAGGACGACCGCGACGATCAGCAGTGCATTCTTTTTGCTTTTGGACTTCGTTTGCATCGGTTTGGCCTCATAAGAGTAAGAAATCAGAACAAATCGCTGTGCGATCCGGTACGCATCAACTCAAGAATGAGCTTCTCGTCCGAAATGGAGTAAATCAGCAGCCAATCCGGTCTGATATGGCATTCCCTGGCATTGCGATAAGCTCCGATCAGCACATGATCATGGTATTTTTCCGGAAGTGTTTTGCCCTCGGCAAGCATCGTGACCACGGCCTGAAGCTCGGCGATATTGAATTTGCGTTTCTTAATCCGCTTGTAGTCCCGCCTGAACCGGGCGGTAAATGTAATTCCGTATTTCATGAATCAAGAGCCTCGAACAGGCTTTTTATGTCATGATAAACGGGCGCATTGGGATCATTTGCGAGACGGTGTCCCTCCGCGATGGCATCTATTGTTTCCTGATTGACGCGCGGTGCAGCCGTGATTTTGAAGGGAATCTCATGATCCCTGGCAATCCGTTTGAGGTAAATCGTGATGGCGGTGGAAAGATTCATTCCCATATCTGCCAGACAGCTTTCGACCGCACTTTTTAATTCGGAGTCGACCCGAACACAAAGATTGGATGTACTCATATCTTCCTCCAGATGCTATATGTTTTAAATACAATATAATGCACTGTATCTGAAATGTCAAGCAAACAGCAAAAGAAAAAGAAAAAAACTCAATCGGGAAAAAGATGCAGGGATGTTGCATTCAAAGCTCCGCGCTGATGTTCCGGCCTTTGGAATTGCGCACGGAAACGCAAATATGCGTGCCCGGCGGAACAGGTTCAGTGGTGAACGATAAGCCAGCCGATCCCGTACAGCAGTTCGGCGGGCCACAGGACGAGATCCAGAATAAGCCCGCCCAGACAAAGCCAAGAGTCGAAGCTGTCCCTGCCGACGAGGAATCCTCCCTCATGCCTGGGCTTGTCATCCTGTTTCGCGATGGCATCGAATTCCTCTTCGAACGGTTCCACGTTTTCCGCAGGCCGCCCGAGAGTTTTAATCAGGGGACCTTGCGGGTCATGGTTTCTGCCGGACGTCAGCATCCGATAGCGGTTTCCCTCGTTTCCGAGCGGAAAAACAAGGATTGCCATCCGGGGTCCCTGCGTAACGAAAAATGGCTCGGACAAAAATTGTAAATCCTGTGGATTGACCTTCAACAGGAATGTGTCGTCCGGCTGGATGCGATCGTTTCCCCTGCCGGGTCCCGGACCATTGCCGGAGTCCGTTTCCGCATCGGGACCGTCCATTGTGGATCCATCTTCACCGAGACGTTCCAGCGGACAGGAAAAAATCCTTTTGTGTACCCACCATGGTTCCTCCATTCCACCCAGGGTATACCGATAGGCGATCACCTGGGACGGATCCTCCTCGACCACCAGGGTGAAGAGGAACATTCCGTCCGGGACCGGATCGACTGGGATCCGTTTTTCGAATTTCTGCTCTACCGTTGTATTGAACCATACGCCTTCAGGATTCAAGTGCCACATCCTCTGCACGGAGGAATAGACGATCTCCCGGCCGTCGGGAGACAGATCGTAGTGACGGCGGTCCAGCTCGGATAATCTCGGGTTGGTGTAATTCCACGCCCGGACCGCGCAGCAGCCGCCCGTGATGCAGACGATGACGAGGGACACGACGAAATAGATCAGGAACACGATCAGGCACGATCTGAGCCGTTTCCTTTTCCGGATCGTTTTGGTGTCTTTGGAGAGCGTTTGGTGCATGATTTGTTTCTCCTTGGATCAAAAATGAGAAAAACATACTTCTAAAATACACCTTTTTTTCCGTTTGTCAAGCGGCGGAAAAGCAAAAAGGCGGAGGTCGTTTCCTCGTCGGCGGATCAAATCTCGGCACTGATGTTCCTGCCTTTGGAATCGCGCAGGAAACATGCGGCGATGGCCGCCGGGACCGCGATCAGCAGATAGACGCCCAGCAGGATCCGGAATCCCGCCGGAGCCGCCTGAAGGGTGCCGTCCACGGCGAAGCAGTCGAAGAGCCAGCCCGCGAGCTGGGCGATGGCGATGAGGAAGACGTTCGCGCAGAAATTGACGAACGCGATGGCGCTGGCGGCGAAGACGGGCGGGACGAATTCGCGGCAGGCGGTGATCTGGATGCCGGTGAAGCCGTAGCCCGTGCCGAGCAGGAGGAATCCGGTCCAGGCGGCGGCGAGGGCGGATTTCGCGGGCAGGAACGTCCCGGCGAACAATACGGCGGAGCCGACGGCGAGCAGGATGCATCCGGCGGCCTGGAAGAGCTTTCTGCGGTTGCCGAGGAACAGGCTCACGGACCCCGCGAAGATCATTTCGACCATGACGATGGTGTTCATGGTGCCGAGCGCGCCGGCTTCGGCGCCGCAGAGGTCGGAGAGGTATTTCTTGCCGATTCCGCTCAGGCACGACCAGTAGAGCACGATCCCGGACGCGGCGCAGAAGAACACTGCGACGCACTGCGGTTTCTTCAGCTGGACGAGCAGCTGCCCCCAGGGGAACGGCTCGCGTTGTTTCGCCGGTGCGCCGGGGTTGCGGCGGGCGGTCCGGGCGGAACAGAGCAGGCAGACCGCGACGGCGACGCCGCACGCGGTCGTGAGGTGGTTGCACCAGCGCAGGATCAGCTGCCAGGGATGGTCCGCGGCGAGGGAGGCGAACGGGGAGGACCCGAGGAGCGTGCCGCCGTAGCTGAAGACGTAGAAGACGCCGATGAGGGCGGAGAAGTATTTGCGGTCGAACTCGGAGTCGAGGAACTTCAGGAGCGTGAGGTAGCCGATGGTGCGGCCGCCGCCGTTCAGGAACGCCCCGGCGTAGACCCAGGCGGGCGCGGTGAACGTGTACAGGAGCCATTCGCCGAAGACCTGCAGCGCGATCCCGGCGAGGATCACGGGCCGCCAGCCGAGGCGGTCGGTCAGGATGCCGGAGATGCCCAGAAACGCCATGCACCCGGCGACGCCCCAGCTCGAAATGGCGGACGTCTGCGCGGCGGTGAACCCGAGCGACTCGCGGATCTGGTCGTACACCATGCCCGGCACGCCGGCGCGCGTGGCGGCTCCGATGGCGTAGACCACGGCGGCGAAGAAGAACAGGAACAGGGTCGGGAAAGGAATCTTTTTCATGGGGCGTTTTCGAGGAGGAAGCTGGGGTCAGCGGAGGGCGTCGGGGAAGGTCTCGCGGAGCACGCGCATCACGCCGTCGTCCTCGTTGGACGGCGCACGGAACCGTGCGGCGGCGAGCAGGTCGGGATGTCCGTTCGCCATTCCGTAGCTCCAGCCGACCTGCCGGATCATTTCGAGGTCGTTCGGGTAGTCTCCGAACGCCATGCACTGGTCGGGCGCGAGCCCGAGGCGTTTCTGGAGGAATTCGATCGCGATGCCCTTGTTCACGTCGGCGCGCATGATGTCGATCCAGCTCTGGCCCGCCAGCGTGACTTTCAGGCGGTCGCGGAACGGCGCGAAATGCGGCTCGCAACGTTCCGCGGCGCTCACGGGATCGAACACCGCCACCTTCACCACGGAGTCGCCCGCGGCCCTGACGGCGGCGAGCGGATCGTCAGTGAACGTGCGTTTTTTGTAGTAGATCGCGGTGTTTTCGCGTCCGACGGGATCGCACGCGCTGCTGATGTACGCCGACTTCACGCCGCACAGGACCGTGGTCGCGGGGATGGCCGAGCCGGTATGATAGAGCGTCGGCAGAATGTCGTCCGGCAGCGGGCGGCAGAAGATGTTTTCCGCGCCGTCGAACACGAGACCGCCGTTTTCGGAGAAGAAGAACAGTTTGTCCGCGATGCGTTCGAACATGGCGGCGAGGTTGAAATACTGGCGTCCGCTGGCGAGGACGAACCGTACGCCGCGCGGGTACAGCGCCTCCACCATGGGGACGAAATCGGGCGGGATCTCCTTGCGGTCGTTGAGCAGCGTGCCGTCCAGGTCGACGGCGATCAGGCGGATGTCGGGGCGCATGCGGACGGGCTTATTCGGGTTCGATCATGTCGTCCATGCGGAACGGCAGCGGGAGCATGTCCTGACTCTGGATCCACGCCTTCACCGTGGGGGCGAGCAGGAAATCCTCCAGCGCCTGGTCCTTCGCGAACTTGTGGTCGCAGTACGGGCAGCGGGAGAACGACTCGACGTCCGGCTGGGCGAGCATTTCGCCGCAGACGGGGCATATCAGGAAATTCTGTTCATCGTCAACGACCGGCGGGACCGGCGTGATCGGAACATGGATTGCAGGGGTGATCATCTTAGCTTTCATCCTTTCATTGTGCCATCTCTTTTTACACACGGCACCCCGATAGCGGGAAACCGCGTTTCTACTATCAATATAGCGCGCGCACCGTTTTTTTTCAACCCGCGCCCGCCGGATTTTCCGAAAAAACCCGGTGCGGCGGGAAAAAACGCGTCCGCCCTTGCAATTTCCGCGCGGCGGGTGTATGGTATCCATCATCCATTTTGCATCACGGAGAGGCAAGGACCATGAACAGCGGACAGGACATTCGGACCATGCGGCGGCCGGGCATCGTTGCGGCCGGACTGCTTGCCGTCTGGCTGCTTCTGAACAGTCTCCTGACCGTCGCCGCCGTCGGAAACGGCGCTCCCGTGTCCGCCGGGATCCTCGCCGAACCGTCGTCCTCGCCGCGCGGCATCCGTTCCGAGGCGGAACGCGCCGGACATCTCGCGGTCATGCGGACCGGCGGACGCGCCGGACTTCAGACCGGCGGACGCAACAGCCGCCCCGGCCTCGGCACCGTGCGGAAACTCCAGCCGGACGCCTCCCGCCCCGAGCCGTTCCGCCAGTGCGAACCCGCCCCGAACTGCCCGTTTCGCATCGAATCCTCCGGCCAGTCGTGCCTTTTCCAGCTTTTCCCTCGTTCCTATCTGCCCGTGAGGGCGGGACCGGTCTCCCTTTCTTTGTTGAGTTGAAATTTGCCCGGACAGCACACACCGTTTCAGCATGCGCGTGCCGTCCGTACCCTCATCTCCGCAACAGAAAGGAAAAAAACATGAAAAAATATCTCGCGGAACACTGGGACACCGTCCTCTGTGTCGGTCTCAGCATTCTCCTCCTCATCGGCGGCATCTTGGCCTATTTCTGGATGTTTCCGAGTAATTGATCATGTATAAAAACATCGCGCCGTCGTCCGTGACTTGAATCCGGGCGGCGGCGCTTTGCGTTTGCGGAAAAGCGTTCCGGCGTCAATCCTTCTCCGGGCGGTTGCCGTAGGGGAAGAAGAAGATGCGGCCGCCGGTCTTGCCGTCCTCCTCAGAGCGTTCGAAGAGGCCGCCGAGGAAGGACCACTCGTGGAATCCCGGCGCGTCCTTCGTGGTGATGAAGGGGAAGATGAACTTTCGGGTGTTGATGCCGTCGGTGTCCATGTTGTAGAGGTAGCCGAGGATGCTCCGGTGTTCCTTCTCGCCGAGCTTCTGGCTGTTCGCGCCGAGGCCGAAGAGCACCTTGGTCTGGTAGTCGCCGGTCTCCTCGCATGTGAAGGACGAGGACAGGATGCCGCTGCCTGTGCTGATGCCGGAGATCGTGCGCGTCCAGACGTGTTCTGCGGCGATCTCGCGGAGTTTTGCTCCGACGGCTTCCAGCAGGAGCGCGCTGTCGTCGAACGGCTTCATGCCGAGTTCCGGCATGCGGTCGAGCGCTTCCATCAGGGTGTGTTTGTACTGCGTCAGCTCGGGATCGTTCCTGTCGTCGGGGAGCGCCAGCACGTCGGCGACGGTCATCTGTTCGAGCTCGGCGGCGGAGATCGCCGAAACGTGGCGGACGCTGTACAGATTGAACAGGTCGAAGTAAAGGCCGGCGAGCGCATCCGGCGTGCCGGGTTTCCACTGGAGGAACGTCTCGTCGGTGGTGTTGACCATGAACAGCGCGTAGTAGTCGGTGCTGCCGCGGACCGGGGATCCGGTGTGGGACGCCTGAAGCGGATTGACATTTGAGGAAAGGATGCGGAAGGGTTCGGGGATCGTCTCGTCGTGCTGCTGCGTCGCGCCGTAGTAGAGCAGGGGGGCGAGGATGCCGAGGGAGGAGCCTTCGGGATTGGAACTGCCGCCGGAGAGGAGCGGGAGGATGAACCACGACCTCGCGATGCGGGAAAGATCGCCGTCGCGGTCGAGGCAGTCTTTGCTCCAGAAGAAGAACGGATAGAACCCGCTGGACGTGGAGCGTTCGTCGCCTTCCCAGAAGTACTCGTTTTCCCAGCGGACGATGCTGTCGATCATCGCCTGCGTGTCGGCGGACGTGCGCGCGCCGTCGCGGTAGGCGGTCACGGCGGAAACGATGTCCCGGAACCGCGCATACCTCGTCAGCATGTTGTTGCATTTGGCGGTGACCCGGAGATTCCAGAATTTCGTGAGGTCTTTCTCGCCGTCCGCGGGCGGATTGCGGAGGAGTTCCGCGAAGCTGTTGAGCAGTTCCACGTAGCCTTTCGTGCGCGGACGGGATGTGCTTTCGGTGCGGATGATCCCGAGCGTGGAGAGGACGTCCTCCGTGTATGCGTGGCCGTTGGCGAGGCGGAAAGACTCTTCGTTTGAGCTGTAGCCGAGGATGCCGAGCAGGATCCGCGTGACGGATTCGTCCTCCTCGACGCTGGTGTAGGTGAGCGGAGTGATGACCTCGGTGGAGACGGGCGTCGTTTCGCCGTCCTTCTCGCGCACGGTCCGGTCGACGCCGAAGAGCGGGAAGAAGCCGTAACGGGTTTGGACCTGCGTGCCGCCGGAAGCGTGCAGTTTCAGCTCGACGTCCATGAGGCGTTTCGCCGTGTCCTCCGCCTCCTTCGCGGTCATTTCGCCGGAGAGCGCGCGGTCCATGCCGCAGAGACGGAACACTTCCTCGTTCGGGACGCCGGCGACGATCTGCCTGAGCCCGCCCGTCTTGATGAGCGTCACGGGTTTCGGCTCTTTGCCCGGCACGGGCGAGAAAGGCCCGTCTGCGACCGGCTGCGGGACCGTGATCCGGTTCGCGATGTACTTCTTCCCGACGTAATCCGTATAGACGTCCTTGCTCCACTGTTCGCTCTCCTCGGAACCATCCTCCATGAGGGCGCGCCTCAGGAGCAGTTCGATGGAGTCTTCGATGTAGCTCTGCGGCGTGATGTCAGGCTTTGACGAATCCGGGACCTCGGTGTCGCGGAACCAGTACGGGAAGACGCCGAGGATGTTGGTGTAGCTGGAGGTCCGTTCGAATCCGTAGCTGTCGCGGCTCCGGTCGGAACCGGAGGTGAACAGGATGTGCCAGAGCAGCCAGTTCGAGCTGGAATCCCTGTCGCGGTCGAATCCGAAGAGGTAGAAGAGAAGCCGCAGGTCGCGTTCGCCCTCGTTCGAGCGGGTCCATTCGAAGAACGGATGCAGGGCGGTCGTGCGGACTTCCCACTTCGAGGCGATCGCGTCGTTTTCTTTGGTCTGCGCTTCCTCGCTCGTGAGGTCGTCTTCCTTCATGCGCGCCTTCACGTCGTCCAGGTAGGAGGGCGAATACCCCCAGCGCGGGATGTAGTCGTCGCGGTCGTGCGCCGCCTTGAAGCGGTTGCCCTTCTTCTCGTGGTCGGCGTAGATGAGGTAGCGGCGGCCGTGGACGGACGTGGTCGCGCGGTATTCGGGGTAGTCGTAATCCTCGCGGAAGAACGGGATGGACGTGAATTCGGAGCCGTAGCGGTCCTTCTCCCAACTGTAGACGGGGAAGAGGTAGCTCCTGTTCGCCTCGCCCTGGCTGCGCTCGACGCGGAAGAACGGGAAGAAGCCGTATTCGCGCTCGTCCTCGTCGTACGCCCACCAGAGCGGGCCGATGTACTTCATGTCGCTTTCGGACGACGATCCGCGGAAGAACGGGAAAAGCCCCCATGTGTGGCGGCCCCAGTAGCCGAGCAGCAGGACGTTTCCTTCCGTCCAGGTCTCCTCCTCGCCGTTCATGCCCGTGGCGGAACGGTTCTTCCATTTCGCGAAGGGGAGGATGAGCCCGCCGTCCTTGTTGAACCAGGCGAACGGGAAGAGCCCGCGGTCCTCGGTGTTGTGGTCCCACCACCAGAGCAGGATATGGTTGAATCCTTCATCGTCTCCGTTGATCCTGTAGAGCGGGAAGAAATCATGCTTCCTCCAGTTGTCATCCCAGGAACCGAGCAGAAGATAACGGCCTTCGCTCCATATCTTTTCGCCGTTTTCATCCGTGGACTTGAACATCCAGAGCAGAGGCGAGAGGAATGAGTATCCGTCATCAATGTAGAACGGGAGAAATGCGGAGCCGCGCGGAAATTTCCAGAAGAGCGGGAAAACGCCGAAGTCCCTGGAGCAATCCTTGGGCGGGTCAAATTCCCACCAGACCGGTCCGATGAAATCATATCGTTCCCCGAAGTAGCAGAGAGGGAAGAATCCGAGACTGTTTTTCCCGCCGCTGAAGACCGGCCCGACGTACCAGAAATCGTCTTCCTCCTTCCCGACATGGAACAGCGGGAACGAACCGTAGCAGTCCTCGTCCCAGTAGGTGTTCAGCGCCCAGCCGTCGCCGTCGACGGTGTTCCACGAGGAGAGCGGGAAGAGGATGGAGCAGTCGTTGCCCTCCTGGTTGAAGAACGGTCGGATCGCCATGCCGAAGTCGTCCCAGTCGATGAACGGCCACAGCACGCTGACGTAGCGGCTGTTCACGGTGCAGAACGGCCAGACGTTGACCTGGCGGTCCTTCAGCCCGACGGGGGCGCGGAGATTGACGACGGCTTCGTCGAACCTGCCGCCGGAAATGCGGCCGGCCTTCGGCGCGGAGTAGGAATCGGAATCCCAGCCGATGCGGTTCATGCGTTCGCTGGAGGCGCAGGAAGAAGCAAGCAGGGCCGCGAGAATTGCGAATGCGGAGAGGAGGGATGCTTTCAGGTGGCGCGGATTCATGGAAGTGCTTTCTGTTTGGTTTATATGAATTTGATCAATATACGGATGGTCGGTTCAGAAGGGCGGGGCGTCGAGGTCTTTCGAAAGGGAGCGGATGCGGTCGCGGAGCTGGGCGGCGCGTTCGAATTCGAGCGCCTCCGCGGCTTCGAGCATCTGGGATTCGAGTTCGAGCACGAGTTCGTCGATGCTGGCGGCTCCGGTCTGCTTCAGGATATCCTCGGTCTCGCTGAGGGTGATCGACTGGCCTTTCATGCCGCGTCCCTTCCTGCCCTTCGCGGGGCGGGTCTTCATGCCGGTATTGTAGGGCGCGCCGGGTTCGTGGAAGGTGTAGGCGCGTCCGGAGTTCGATGCGGCGGCCGCGGGAGCGGACGTTTTTTCGGGCTGGGTCGCGCCGATGATCTCGGCGATGGTCTCGCGCGGCGGCTTGATGATGGTGTGGGGGACGATGCCGTGTTCGGCGTTGTAGGCGTTCTGCTTGGCGCGGCGCGCCTCGGTGGTCTCGATGAGCGCCTTCATGCTGTCGGTCATGTTGTCGGCGTACAGGATCACCTTGCCGTCGGCGTTTCGCGCGGCGCGTCCGGCGACCTGGATGAGGGACCGGCGGGACCTCAGGAAGCCTTCCTTGTCGGCGTCGAGGATGGCGACGAGGCGGATTTCCGGGAGGTCGATGCCCTCGCGGATGAGGTTGATGCCGACGATGCAGTCGAAGTCGCCGCGCCGGAGTTCGTTCAGGATTTTCACGCGTTCGATGGCGTCGATCTCGGAGTGCAGGTATTTTACGCGGATTCCGACGTCGGACAGGTAGTCGGCGAGGCGTTCGGAGCTTTTCTTAGTGAGCGTGACGACGAGCGAACGCGCCCCGGCCGCCGCTGTGGCGCGAATTTCCGCGATCACGTCGTCGATTTGCGAACCGAGCGGGCGGACCTCGACTGGCGGGTCGAGCAACCCGGTCGGGCGCACGACCAGCTCCACGACGGCGTCGCCGCACATCTTCATCTCGTAGTCGCCGGGCGTGGCGGAGACGTACACGGTGTCGCCGGTGAGCCCGAGGAATTCGTCGAAGGTGAGCGGGCGGTTGTCGAGCGCGGAGGGCAGGCGGAACCCGTAGTCGACGAGCGTCTGCTTGCGGCTGCGGTCGGCCTTGTACATCGCCTGAAGCTGGGGGAGCGTCACATGGGATTCGTCGATGAAGAGCAGGTAGTCCTTCGGCATGAAGTCGACGAGGCAGAACGGGCGGGAGCCGGGCGCGCGGCCGGAGAGGTGGCGCGAATAGTTTTCGATGCCGGGGCAGTAGCCGATCTCCTTCATCATCTCCACGTCGTAGTTCACGCGCTGGAAGAGGCGCTGTGCCTCGACGAGCTTGCCCTGTTCCTCGAAATTGTGGACGCAGGTCCGCATCTCCTCCAGGATGCCGTTCATGGCGGCGTCGATCTTCTCCTGCGGCAGCACGAAATGGCGCGCGGGGAAGATGAGCGCCTTGCGGCACGGGGCGATCACGTGCCCCGTGACGAGGTCGCGCCGGGAGATGGATTCGATGGTGTCGCCCCAGAACTCCACGCGCAGGAATTCCTCCTTCTGCGACAGGAAGACGTCCACGCAGTCGCCGCGCACGCGGAACTGGCCGCGTTCGGGCGCGACGTCGTTGCGTTCGTACTGGATGGCGACGAGCATGTGCAGGAAGAGGTCGCGGTCGAGCTCGTCCCCGGCGGCGAGGCGGAGGCTCATGGAGTCGTAGTCCTCGGGCGAGGTCAGGCCGTAGATGCAGGAGACGCTGGCGACGACGAGCGTGTCGCGGCGTTCGAGCAGGGAGGCTGTGGCGCTGAGGCGGAGGCGCTCGATGTTGTCGTTGATGCTGGCGTCCTTCGCGATGTAGGTGTCGGTCTGCGGAATGTAGGATTCGGGCAGATAGTAGTCGTAGTAGCTGATGAAGTATTCGACGGCGTTGGCCGGGAAGAACGCCTTGAACTCGCTGTAGAGCTGGGCGGCGAGCGTCTTGTTGTGGGAGAGCACGAGCGCGGGGCGGTTCAGCTCGGATTCGAGGAGCTTCGCGAGCGTGAAGGTCTTGCCGCTGCCCGTGACGCCGAGGAGTGTCTGGTGGCGGATGCCGCGGTCGAGGTTTTCCTTCAGCTGGCGGATCGCGTCCGCCTGGTCGCCCGCGGGTTCGTAGTCGGAGACCACGCGGAATATTTCGCCGGAGTCCTGGATCATGGGTTCACCTCAGACCTGTTTGCCCTGCATGGCGCTTTCGAGGAGGCGACACGCGGACTGGTAGCGGCAGGTGCGGCAGGCGTCGCGGTTTTCGCAGGGCGGGAAATCCTCCGGGTGGGCGAGGCCGTCCTTGTCGATGAGCGCGAGCATCTCCGCGCTGCTCCTGTCGATGAGGGACTCGATGTCCGGCTCGAAGAGGTTGTAGACCACGCTGGAGAGTTCCCGCGAGAAGGTGAAGGTGGTGATGTTGACGGGGAATCCGGGGTAGCGTCTGGCGCAGTAGAGGGCGAAGAGCGAGTTCAGGCGTCCGATGCGCGCGAAGAAGTCGGTGGTGTTCTCGCCGCCGGTGAGGCGGACCTCCGCGTCGATGGCGGACGCCGCGCCCTCGTGGAAATAAATGAGGCCGGGGACGAGCCAGACGGGGAAGCCGTTGTAGTCGATGCTGATGAAGACGTCGTCGGTGCGGAGGTCGATGAAACTGATGTTCGCGAGGTCGGCGATGATGTCGGAGCGGGAGAGCATGGCGTAGGCGTCGCCGAGGATGGAGACGGCCATGTCGGTGAGTTTGTCGACGTCGGCGAAATCGCCGATCCCGAGGTGGTGCTCCAGGATCGCGGGGCGTTTGGCGTCGTAGAGGTATTCGCGGTTCTTCAGGCTCATCTGCAGGTCCGCCGTGGCCTTGCCGATCTGGCGCAGCAGGTAGAACCCGAAGCCGCGTCGCTTGTGGCCGGGCGAACCGGCGCTCATCTTGGCAAACGCCTCGCGGATGGAGTCGCGGAGCGTGCGCGAGAGCCAGGTATCGAACGGCATCAGGTACTTGCTGAAATACGCCTCGCGTGCGAGCGTGTGAGAATAGGCGTCCCACCCGCCCTGCGCGAGGTAGTACCGGATGAAATACGCCCGGCGGCAGAACCGGAAGAGGTAGTGCCTGGCGAGGGACCAGGAGAACTCCTCCGTTTGGATCGGCGGGAGCGGCCCGGCGGCGTTGCTGACTTCCTGTTCAAAATCTCTCATGGCGCACGCGAAGAGGTGAGGTGAGGAGATCAGAGACCCGTGGCGAGGTAGTAGGGGCAGCCGGCCTTCGGGAGGACGATGTTCGTGCCGGAGAGGAGCGAGTTGAACGTGACGGGCTGCGATTTCACGCCGAACATGCCGAGGAGGTCGGCGAGGGAGGTGCTGGTCTTGAAGCGTTCGATGCGGCAGTTTTCGCGGGTGAGCCCGGCGAGTTCGAGCGCGGCGTCCTCGGCGGTCGTGAAGTAGCCGATCTGGTCGACGAGGCCGTTCGCGAGCGCCTGTTCGCCGTCGAAGACGCGGCCGTCGCCGAGTTCGCCCTGGGTGATCTTCTCAAGCGGGATTTTCCTGGCTTCGGAGACGATCCCGGCGAATTCCTTGTATGCGTCCATGACGAGCGCCTGTACGATCTTCGCCTCCTCCTCGGTGGTGGGCTTGGCGGGATTGAGCATGGCCTTCATCTTGCCGGAGGTGTAGAACTCGGGCTTGACCTTGGCCCAGTCGAGCAGGCCGGAGACGTCAACGGAGGAGATGATGACGCCGATGCTGCCGGTCATGGTGAACTTGTTCGCGACGATCTTGTCCGCGCCGCAGGCGACGTAGTAGCCGCCGCTGGCCGCCATGGTGTTCATCATGGCGACGACGGGCTTGCCGCAGAGCTTGAGCTCGTGATAGATCTCGTCGGAGGCGGTAACTTCTCCGCCGGGGGTGTCGAGGTCGACGATGATCGCCTTCACGTTCGCGTCGTCCTTGGCGGCGCGGATGAGCTTGACGATCTGTCTGGAGTTCGCGATGACTTCGCCGAATGCCTCGCCTTCGCTTGCGATCGTGCCCTTCACGTCGATGACGGCGATCCGGTTTTCGGCGTCCTCATTGCCGCTGACGAACTCGGTGGTGTATTCGGCCGAAGTGGTCTTGAGCGCCGCACCGCTTTCGCCGATCGCGCCGGCGACGGCGCCGATCAGCACGAAGAGGGCGATGAATCCGAGGAAGCAGACGACTACGAAGACGCCGAACGCGATCAGACAGCCGCGGAGAAATCCGCCGGAAGAATTGGAGCTCATGGTAAGGTTTCCTTTCTGGTTTTGTTTTGATATGATCTGAATTGATTTTTTGTGTTAATTCGTGTTTGGAACGGCGGCTTCAATGCGCATTTCGCCCCGGATCCGCAGCGCCTCCGCCCGGTCGAACTCGGCGGCGTATTGCGTGAGGCAGCTCGCGCAGGCGGCGGCGATTCCGGACGTGAATGCTTCCAGCGGGCCTGTGCCCGCGAGCAGTTCGGAGAGCATGACGCCGGAGCAAACGTCACCCGCGCCGAGAGGATTGCGGATGCCGGAGAGCGGCGGGATGGAAATACGGTGAATGACGCTCTGCCACGCGATGAACGCCTTGTCCGGGCCGTCCGTGATGGCGGCGCACCGGAGCGGGAAACGTTCCAGCAGGGCGAGCGCGGCGGCCTCGGGATCGGACGCGCCGGTCACGGCCAGGAGTTCGCCGCTGTTGATCTTCAGGTGCGTGACCCCGGCGGCGAGCGTTTCGTCGAAATGAGCTACGGAATCCATCAGGACGGGCTTCCCCAGGCGGACCGCCTCACTTGCGAGCGCGGCGTAGAAATCATCCAACGGGCCGTTCGGGAGCGTGCCGCAGAGCGCGAGCGCGTCGGCGTCATGGAGCGAGGACAGAATGCGGTCTTTCAGGAAGGCGACGTCGTCGGATGCGACGGACGGCGAGGGCTCGATCAGCTCGGTCATGCAGGCGTGTTTTCTGCACAGGACCGTGGTGCAGCAGCGCGTTTCGTTCTTGATTCCACGGCTGACGAATTCAATGCCTTCCTGCCGGAGCCATGACTCGAGTTTTTCTCCGTTCAGGCCGCCGGAGAACTGGTATGCGGACGGAACGGCGGTCCCCCAGGTGCGGACTGCGCGGGCGAAATTGATCCCCTTGCCGGACGCCCGGCAGTCGAGGTCTTTTGCACGGTTGACCTCGCGCGGACGGAATTCATCGAAAGTGAGCGTCTTCTGCCAGGACGGATTCGGGCCGCAGACGAGGATGCGCGGGAGCTTTTGCGCGGATTCGTTCAGGTTCATGGTTGCGGCTCCTCCCCGGCGGCGGTTTCATCGGATCCGGGCGCGGCGTTCCCGAATGTGTCCATATCCGGATGCGCGCGACGCATTTTTTCAAGTTCAAGATTGAGCATCTTCCGTGCGCGCTCAGGCAGCGATTCCGGTGCGAGCGGCCCGATGTCGGTGCTGTAAACATTGATCGCGCCGTCGAAGTTCCCGTCCTCGATGAGGCGGGCGGCTTTTTCGTTCAGGGAATCCATGAGCTTCGCGACGGCCGCGTCGGATGCTTTTTTCAGGTCGGAAATAAGGTTGAGAGCCTCCGTCGCATATTCCTCGGATGAGGTGAAGCTTTCCAGGTCGTCGATGGCTTTTTTGAATCCGAATCCGTCCTGCATGGCCTGCGCGGCGGCTTTCTTCGTTTCTTCGAACAGTGCGGACGCCTGCGTATCGATACTCTCTCCACCGATCGTGATCTCGGTCTCGGCACCGAGCGCCTTCGTCGACGGATGAACATGCGGGATATCCGAGATCCCGGAAGGCAGATCGAATCCGGACGGTTCCGGCACGGCTCCTGTTTGGTCCACGGGCGCAGTAATGTTTTGGGGCTGTTTCGATGCGGAACATTCCTTCAAAATGAGCAGTCCGGCGCTTGCCAGAATCAGCAGGACGAGCACGGCGGCGACCGCGGGGAGCAACGCGGAACGTTTTTCTTCTGTCGTATGTCCGGTCAGCACGGGCGTCCGTACGAGCGGGACTGCGCCGCAGGTGGTCGAAGGGAGCGGGGCGTCCGCGAGGAACGCTTCCAGGTCGGCGAGCAGTTCTTCCGGCGTGGCATAGCGGTCATCCGGCCGTTTCTGGATGCAGTGCATGACGATGTAGTCGAAGTCGACGGGGATGCCGTGCATGTAGGAGCTGGGGACGAGCGGTTCGACGGAGATGTGCATGTGGCGGAGTTCGGCCCGGGTCTGCGTTTCGAAGGGCAGGCGTCCGGTCGCGAGCTGGTACAAGGTCACGCCGAGCGAATAGATGTCCGAACGGATGTCGCAGGATTCGGAGTCGATATACTGTTCCGGGGACATGTATTCGAGCGTGCCGAAGCTCGTTTTGCGGACCGATTTTGTCGGATCGTTTTCGTCCAGGATGCGCGCGTCGTTTCCGGCGGCGGAGGCGTCGATCTTCGCGAGTCCGAGGTCCGTAAGCTTGTACTGGCCGTCGTCGGATAGCATGATGTTGTCCGGTTTGATGTCGCGGTGGACGATGCCGAGCTTCGCGGTCACGACGAGCGCGCGGCAGATATCTGCGCCGATCTTAGCTGCTTCCTTCGCGGAGAAGAACCCGTTTTTCTGGAGGCTGTCCGCCAGCGTGCCTCCGGAAAGGTACTCCATGACCAGGTACGGGACGCCCTTTGCGTCACGTCCCGTCTCGTACACCTTGACAATGTTCGGATGAACGGCCTTCGCGTAGGCTTTGATGGCATGCAGGAACCTTTCGCGGGTCGGCCGGTCGGCGGCGTATTCGGGGAGGAGCGTCTTGATCGCGACGGGGACGCCGAGATCGGGGTGGATCCCCTCGTAAACGCAGTTCAGCGCGCCGCGTCCGAGGTAGCGCACGACGGAGTAGCGCCCGATGGATTCGGGCGGCGGAAGGTCGGGCAGGGAAAGCTCCTCCATGATCGTCGAATCGTCGATGCGGAACGTGGCCTTGCAGGCGCAGACGGCGAGCCTGCCATGTTCGACATGGGGGATCTCGCTGACTCTCTGGCACTGCGGACAACGTATTTTCATGGCTGGACGGCGGATTCGGTTATTGCCTGGAACGGGACTTTTTCAGGGACTCTTCGATGAAGGCGATGACGTTGGCCGCGGCCTGCGGCTGCGCCATGGCGAGCGCGCCTTTGCCCGCCTCGCGGAATTTGTCGGGATCGTCCAGAAACTCGGCGAGGATGCCGCGGAAGACGGCGGGGGAACATTCGGCGTTCGGGACGATGCGGGCGGCCCCGGTCTGTGCCAGCAGGCGCGCGTTGTCGTCCTGGTGGCCTTCGGCGGCGTACGGATACGGGATCAATACGGCGTAGCGTCCGAAGATGGCGAGCTCGGAGACGGTGCTTCCGCCCGCCCGGCAGACCACGAGGTCCGCCGCCATGTAGAGGTTCTGCATGTCCGAGGCGGATTCGAGCGTAAGGGCGTTCACGCCGCACGCGGAATACTTGTCGTGGATGGCGTCGAACTTGCCGGGGCCGGACAGGTGGATGACCTGGAGCGACTTCGCGCCGGGATGGTCGATCGGGATCGTGAAATTCTCGTTGATGGCCGCCGCGCCCAGCGATCCGCCGAACACGAGGACGACCGGACGGTCGGGCGAGAACGAGGCGCCGCGGGTGGCGTTGATGCGTGCGACGGCCTCGGCCTTGGACGCCGGGACGTCTTCCAGCAGGGCCTTGCGGAGCGGGAGCCCGGTCACAGAAGAGGGGCAGTGCAGGGTGTCGGCGTTGACGGCGGGGAAGGAGAGGGCGATGCCGATCGCGATGCGGCTGAAGACGCGGTTGGACTTGCCGATGCGGGCGTTGCCGTCGTGCAGGAAGAGCGGGATGCCGCTGCGCCAGGCGGCGACGGAGGCCGGGATGGAGGGAAATGCGCCCATGGAGAGGACGGCGTCAGGTTTGAACTCGCGGAAGATGGCTTTTGCCTCGCGGATGCCCTTCATCTGCTGCGAGAAGAACTGGAGAGCGCCGGACGGGTTTTTCGCGAGCGGAGCGCAGGAGACGCGCCGGTATTCGATCCCGTTCTTTTCCGCGGTTTTCGACTGTTCTTCGAAGTGCTTGCCGCCGAGGATGAGGAGAGGTTTGCCACCCGCGTCGCGGAACGCGCATGCCGTGCTCAGGCCGGGGTTGAAGTGGCCGCCTGTGCCGCCGCAGCTGATGATAAGTCGGTTCAATTCCTGCATGTTCTTCTCCTGCGTTAAGATGATTGCTGTACGCCGTCCTGAGCGGATGAACGGCCGATATGGAGGCGTTTCCCGACCCACGCCAGCAGTTTGTCCTGATAGTCAGGGACGGC
Source organism: uncultured bacterium (assembly GCA_902762495.1). Taxonomy (GTDB): domain Bacteria; phylum Verrucomicrobiota; class Lentisphaeria; order Victivallales; family UBA1829; genus UBA1732. The sequence continues at coordinate 26,971 of CACWOL010000015.1, forward strand.
GGAGTCGATCGCCACGCCCGCGACGCACGCCGCGGCGACGAGGCAGGCGAGCAGATTGCTGCCGCCGTAGCTGATCATGGGCGCGGGCATGCCCTTGGTCGGGAAGGCCGCCGTGATGACGCCGATGTTGATCAGCGCCTGCATGCCGATGAAGATGCTCATGCCGAACGCAATCAGCATGCCCTGGCGGGTGCGCGCCTTCACGCTGATGCGCAGCCCGACGAACACCATGATCAGATACGCCACGATCACGGTCAGAAGTGTGATGAAACCGAGTTCCTCGCCCACGATGGACAGGATGAAGTCGGTGTGGTTTTCCGGGAGGTACATCAGCTTCAGGCGGCTCTCCGTGAAGCCGACTCCGGTCCAGCCGCCCGACCCGAGCGCCAGCAGGGAGTTCCACAGCTGGTAGCCCGAGGTCATTTTATAGGCTTCGGCATCCATGAACACCGTGAGGCGTCCCCAGCGCATCGCGTCGAACTGTTTGATGACCAGAACGGCGACGGGCGGCAGGATCAGCGTGAACGGGAGGATGTACCGCAGGCGCATCCCCGCCACGAACAGCATCAGCAGATACAGCGAGCCGAGCAGAACGGTCGTGCCCAGGTCCTCGCCTGCCAGGACCAGCAGAATGGTCGGTCCGACCCAGATCCCGCTCGGGACCATGACTTTCCAGAATGGTTCGCTTTCCAAAGCGCGCGTGCGTGCGGCCAGAAATTTCGCCATGAAGAGCGTGATAACGACTTTGCCGAGTTCGGACGGCTGAAGCGTGAAGCCCGCGACCTGGATCCAGCGGCGCGCGCCGTTGATCGGCTTGCAGAAGAGCGCCCAGACCAGAAGCGCGTCCAGAATGAGGAGCATGACCGGACTCCAGTCGGAGAGCCGTTTGCTGCCGATCATGACCGTGCCGGCGCCCGCGAAGAGACCGATGAACATCCACATCAGCTGTTTTTTGAAGTAGGAACTGCCCTGCGTGACGAACGAGGTGGAATACAGCATGATGAGGCCGAAAAGCGTGATCATGAACGCGAAAAGAATAAAGACGGCGAGCTCGGGCAGGGCCGGTTTTTTCGGCTGTTCGACGGCCTGCATGTCGGATTGCGGCTTGATGGGCTGACGGATTTTCATGTGTTATCTAAATACTGCGCGTGAGAGGTCCGGAAAAAAACAGATATGATAAACTAATCCAAATTTGCCGCAGTACAACCCGAAAACTGACTTTTTTTATAAAAAAGTCCGAAAAAAAATCCTGGGACAAGTTTTTTGCTTGAAATCCGATGCCCGGCGGGTCATATTATTATCACTCCGTCCCTGTTTTTTTATCCACTTTCCCGAGGCTCGGCATCTCTGATGTCCCGCCCGAACGAATCAATCTGTCCACAACCATGAAACGCAAACTTTTTCTGCTTATCCTCTGCCTGATTCTTGGCCTCGGCACCGTATCCTGCCGGTCCACTGCGGCGGCGGACATGGAAACGGTCGGCGCCTCGGAAGTTCTGGAGATTGAAGATTGCGTTCTGCCCGAACCGTGTCTGCTGGTGACGCCGGATGTGCTCGATACGCTTCCGGAAGCGGTCCGGGACGAGGCGAAAAAGCATTGCGGCAAGCCTGGGACCGTGGTGGTCGCGTCGAGCCTGCGTCCGCGTTATTTCAGATTCATTCGTCGACAGGAGCGCCTCCTGCTCGGAAGCGACGAGGTCCCGGTTGCGCGGAATACCGTGTTTTTGAGCATGATCATGGGGGTGGGCGAGACGACGGATTCCATACGAAGCGTCGCAATCGAAAAGGCGGATTCGCCGGTTCCATGGAACTTGGGCGTCTTTATGAAACGTTACCCCGAACTTGCCGACCGTATTGCCGGGCTTCCCCCCGGCGACGAACGTCTTGCCGAACTTGAACCGGCGGCGCGAGAGCTGCTGAGTCGCGGTTCGACCCGGATCATGCTGGAACGCCATTCGAGGGAGAAGGACCCCGCGGCGATTGAGGCCGCCGTTCAGGCCGAACAGGAGCAGATCGGTGTCCTGGAGGAGATACTGAACTCGAAATAAGCATTGTTCGAGGGTACAAAAAAACGCACGGCTGTTTGATAGGCAAACAACAGTGCGTTTGTTTTTTTGAAGTGAGGCGATTTGTGCTCAGTGGGACGCTGCCGTCGAACCGGAGACGGAGCTTGTTGTTTCCGATGGAGACAAGGCCTCGATCGTCAGGCATGCCGCCGCACGGGCGTCCGGGCAGTCCAGCAGGCGAAACGACTCCGGGATGAACACGATGTCGCCGGACTGAAGCCCTTCGGGCGGGAACAGCCCCTGAAGAGTATCAAAGCGTCCGAGCGCCGCGGCGGTGCGTGCGTCATTGTTCCCGGCCAGCACGTCGATCAGGATCAGGTGGAACTGCTGACGGCGCGTGAGCGTGCTGTCGGTATAGACGCCGTCGCCTGCGAGGATGAGCACGCAGGGCGGGCGGAGTCCGGCGGGCAGGGATCTGCCCTGGACCGCCGTTTCTGGCGTTCCGGCTGTCACGAACCCGACGGCGGGAAACGTTTCCGAGACGATGGCTTTCAGCTCGTTCGCGACGGTGAGCGTGGCGGCATTCATGGGCGCACCTCCGGGGCGGTTTCCGTGCGCTTCAGCGAGATCCCGAACCGGGCGGATATCTCCTCGGGATCTGCGTCGAGTCCGGCACGGTGAAGCGTCTCGACGATGTCCGCGAAAACGGCGCGGTCCTCCTGCGCGGAATTGCGGAACCGAAGGACCGGTACGGCCGCAGCATCTCCGAAATTGAACTTGGTCCACGGAACGGCGAGCTGGGACCGGATGGTCGATTCGATCGCGCGGGCGTCGGCTTCCAGCAGGTCGCCGCGGACGCGGGACTGCGCGTCGCCGCCAGAGAGGCCGCCGGATTCCGAGGAGCTGGCGAGCTGGCCGAGGATGACCTTCGTGATCGCCTTCGAGGTGTATTCCAGGAGCTTGAAGTAGACGTCGCCGCCCGCGTTCGTCGCCTGCAGAAGCTCCAGCTCGGTCGACTTCGTGAACACGCCGCCGCCGTTCGGCCCGAAGCTGCGGATCAGGTTCCGCATCACGCCGCGTTCATTTTCCCACGCGCTGCGGTCGACCTTCGCCACCACGAACGGCATGCCGTAGCGTTCCACGAACGACACGAGGTCCTTCACCGGGTAATTCTGGAAAACGTGCAGCCAGATCAGCGTACGGATGAGACCGGCGCGCGCGGGATCGCCCGCGCCGCCGTGCGTGTGGACGATGAACTTCGCCGGGGGCAGGGGGACGCCCGCATAGTTGTCGTCCGTCACGAGCAGGGGCGTCTCCGAGTTGCGGAATGTGAAATGCCATGCGCCCACGGGCCGGAAGCCCGCCAGCGAGCCGCCCGCATCCCAGACGATCTCTGCGGCGGACAGAGGTGCGATCACGGCGTCCATCAGATGGTCGGCGAGCTCGTGGAACGACACGAGGCCGGATTCGCAGCCGGAACCCTTCAGTGCGGCTTCGAATGCCAGCGCGGCATCCTTCGAGGCCGGACGTTCGTCGCCGGGTTCGACACCCCAGTCGAGGCCGGTCAGCGCGCTTTTCCGCACCTGCATCGCCAAAATGACTTCCCAGTTGCGTTCCTGGATTTCGCGTGCGGCGACGGCGAGTTCCGCGATGTCGCCTTCGTTCGCGGCCTCCAGGATGCGCGAGACGTTTACGGGCGTGTATTCGGAGGTCTGGAGCCAGCGGGCGCGGTCCCCTTGTTCGGCAGCGATCCAGCGGCCCGGGACGGGCATGCCGCCATTCCCTGCGGCGGTTCGTTCGGTGTGTTTCAATCTCATAGATACATTCCTTACTTTTTTCAGGTTGAAGTGACGGATTTACGGTTTGATGCCCAGGATCGAGGACAAACGGTCGGCGACTTCGACGCCGTCCACGCGGGACCATTCGTCCCGTCGTCGGTCGAGCAGTTCGTTGTACTGCATCCGGGCTCGCTCGAGTGCCTCGCGCAAGCGCACGTTTTCTTCGGACAGCGCGGCGACGCGTTTCCGCAGGATGGTGTTCTGGCCGTCCGAAACGGATTTCGACAGTGTGACGGCCGAGCGTACGAGGCGTTCGATCGTCTTCGGATCGTCGGTCGTGGCGTCGGTGCATTCGCGGACGAGCTTCAGCAGGTCGATCTTGAGTTCCTCCGCGATGGCGCTTTTCGCCTCGCAATCGCGGAGCAGCGCGGCGGACAGCCGGACTTCCTCGTACGCCAGATGCACCTTCTCCCGTTCCTCGGCGATGGTCTTGAACTCGCGCGTGGTCCTAAACCGCGTGATGGCCGCCGCCGTCAATGTCAGGCCGAGCGAGCTCAGCGTTCCCGCGACTTCGGGATTGTCAAGCACGGCCTGACTGGTCGCGCCTTCCAGGAGCAGGCATGCGATCCGGTAACGGAGCCGGAACGGGAGACGTCCGAACTGGGAAGGCGGTTTCGTTTTCTTGTTCTTTTGGGGCAACCCCATGGTCCCTCCTTGTTTTTGAGATGGTCTCTCAAAAAAGCCCCTGAATCGGAGAAAACGGACGCGATGGGGTTATAAGTGTATTAGAAACAAAAAGTTATCGAGGACAAGCCTCATCCTTCCTTTTTTTGAAACGGACGAAAAAAATCCGGGCGGACCTGTGCGGTCCGTCCGGATCGGGATTGCCGGAGTGTGCGGAGGATTACTTCTTGTACTCCTTGGCGAAGACGAGGCTGGTGACTTTGTCCTTCGCTTTGTCGTAGTAGAAGATGAGCGTGCCGGAAACGTTCTGCCCCTTCCAGTTGAACGTGTAGGGGAGCACGGTCTTGCCTTTGTCGTCCTTCGCGAGCTTGATGCGGGAGTAGACGTAGGGAAGATCGTCGGAAGAGACGGTGTTCTCGAAAGCCTCGGCTTTTGCGTTCGCTTCCTTCAGCGCGGAGGCGGCCTGGTCGCGGGCTTCCTGAAGCTCGTCGCGGTTGTCGTCGTCCGCGTTCTTCAGTTCGGCCACGGCCTTATTGAACGTTTTTTCGGCTTCTTTCACAGCTGCCTGCGCCGCTTCTTTTTCACCGGCGTCGACGATTTGCTGAGGCTGGGTCTTTCCGGTGAAGATGTTCGTGAACGCGATGGAGTTGCCGCCTTTGTCCTCCACTGCGTGGCCGTACTGCTCGGTGAGGGCGTCCTTGAAGCGGGTGAAGTCCTGTCTGGAGCAGTCTTTCATCATGTAGACGACCTTGGAGAGGCTGTTGGAGACGTACACGAGGTCGATGCTGTCGGGCTCGCCTTCGATGCCGACATCCAGCCCTTCCGGCGGGAAGTTGATGACGTCGCGGCCGAGTGCGGGTTCAATGTGCGGGAATTCAGGCTCGCGCCAGAGGGCGTAACGGGTATCGGCGATGGTGAATCCCCAGCAGGCTTTCTTATAGCCGCAGTCGGCGTCGATGCCTGCGTAGTTTTCGTTCGTGTCCTGCTGCTGTTTTTCCGCCTTGGCGATGACGGCTTCGTATTTGGCCAGGGATTCCGCGTTGTCTTCGAGTTTGATGGCGTCGTTGACGGGGATGACCGCGGCAGTCTGCGCTGCATCGGAGTTCTGTTCAGTCTCGGTATTCGCGGCAGGCTGGATATCGACGTTGTCTTCGGGGAAGTCGTCGAAATCGTCGCGCCTGGTCTGGGCGGTTGTTTTCGGTTTCGGCTGTCTGGCTTTGTCCCTCAGAACACGTTCGATGTATTTCTTCGAGATTTCCTGCGCTGTGGACCATTCGCCGGTCTGCGGATCGTAGATGTAGCCGGCGGTCTCGTTGCGCTTGAAGATTTCGCCTTTGAGCTTGTCGTAGGTGGCGTTGATTTTGTCGTTCTTTTCGCGGGCCAGCATCTGGAGGCCTTTATCGACGAACTGGCTGCGCATGTACTTGTTCTTCTGGGGATCGAATTTCGCGCGGGTCTCGTCGTTGAGGTCGATGAGGTTGATGATCTTGTCTTCGACCGTGATGGCTTTCTCCGTGACGCGGTAGAGGGTGCCTTTGACGGAAAAATGCTTCGGCCCCATGTTGTAGTTCACGACGACCTTGTCGCCCAGCTTGTAGAGCGGGATTTCCTCCGCGGCTCTGGCTTCCATGATGCTCTGGAATTTCTTGTCGTCGGTGCCGTACTCCTGTTCGACGATCGATCTGGCCTGGTCGGTCAGCGCCTTCAGGTCGGCATTCTCAAGGGGTACGGCCGGTACAAGCGGCATGTTCTTCTCGATGTCGCCGTTGATGGCACGGACGATGCGCGAATCGGTGAGGTCCTCGGAGGACGCGTAACCGTCGATCGTGGTCCGGATGAGGTCGGTACGGTGGTTCGAGAGCTGGTATTTCGCCGCTTCGAGCGCAGCTTTGTCGCTTCTGGCGGTATTGGTTTTTACGGTTGAATTCGCCTTGTCGGCCGTCGCGGGGTTGGTCGCCCCGGCCGGATTGACTCTGCCCGGCGCGCCTGCCTGCTGGAATCCGGGGCCGCGCCCCATTCCCTGCGGCATCCCCTGCGGGAAATTGCCCTGCGGGAAATTGCCCTGGGCAGCCACGGGAACGGACAACAGCACGCAGCCTGCGGCAAGCATGCTTCCAAAAACCCATGTTGTGTTCTTCATCAGTCGTTATTCCTTATATGCGGTTCATGGATGTACGGATCGTGCATTTCCCGCCATTTTTGGAAAAAAACTCGGGAAACATTCATACTTTAACTTGATTCTTGCGAGTTTTCAAGCTATAATAGAAAAGTTTTGGCGTTTTTTTTAAAAAAAAGCCTGTTTCCGCCCTTTTTCGCCTCTCCAACCCGATATAGGAACCGCCGCCGTGAGTGGTAAAACTTGTTTCGTCGCGACCCTGACGCCAGCCCAGATGAACGCCCTTCGGGCCAACCTTGAGACAATTTCCGCGTGGGAGTTTTCCGACGGGCCGTACATGCTCTTCAAAGCCGCGCGGGAGAAAACGCAGGTGGCGGCGTACCGGTCCGGCAAGCTGGTCGTGCAGGGAGCCGGCACGCAAGATTTCGTCGAATTCGTGCTGGAGCCGCTGATCGGGCTCACGCGGGACGAATCGGAACCGCCTCCGCTGCTGGAGTTCGAGGATCCGCACGCGGGCATCGACGAGAGCGGCAAGGGGGATTTCTTCGGGCCGCTGGTCGTGGCATGCGTGTTCGTGGCGGACCGGGAAACGGCGGACGCGCTGGCGAAGGCAGGCGTAAGGGACTCCAAGGCGATCAAGGACGATTCGAAGATCGCCGCGCTTGCGGAACAGGTCAAGACCGCGGTCCGCGGCAAGTTCGGCGTCGTGGTCATCGGCCCGGAGGCGTACAACCGGACCTACGAATCCATCGGCAACCTCAACCGTTTCCTCGCCTGGGGCCATGCCCGCGCTCTCGAAAACATGCTCAAATTCGCGCCCGAATGCCGCCATGTGATCTCCGACCAGTTCGGCGACAAACGACTCGTGGAAAACGCCCTCCTCAAAAACGGACGTGCAGTCCGGCTGGAACAGTTTCCGAGGGGCGAACGCGACGTCGCCGTGGCGGCGGCTTCCATCTTGGCGCGCGCCGAATTCGTGCGGCGTCTGGCGAAGCTCGAAGAGGAGGCCGGGTGTCCTCTGCCGAAGGGCGCAGGGACGCAGGTCGACAAGACCGCGAAACAGCTCTTCCTGTCCGGCGGCGAACCGCTCCTGCGGAAGTTCGCGAAGATGCACTTCCGGACGGCGCGGAAGGCGATGGGATTGCCGCTGGACGACTGATCCGTCCGAACGGGAAATGATGAATCAAAAAACGAATCCGCCGGAAAACTGGAAAATGGCACTTCTCGCGCATACATGCAAGTTTCAGTAAAAACAGTACCTTTTACTGAAACTTGAGTAAAAAGCGGCTGTTTTCTTCGTTTTCCATTTCTTTTCTTCTCATAGCCACCCTTATTTCCCTTTTTCCCCGAAGTATCTCTATCCGTACTCGCACCCTTGGAAGAGACAGACCGTTGCCAAGGTCCGGAAAAAGGATTCCCGTGCGCATACGCTAGTTTCAGTAAAAACAATACCTTTTACTGAATCTTGGGTGTTTTTTCGGCTTTTCTTACAGGTTCCGTCCGGGGCTTTCCCCACATAAATCTTTTTTTCTGACCAGATGGTGTGGATCATTCTCCGTTCCCTAAAAGGATATTGTCCCGCGAGAAAACATGAAAAAGAATCGGGCGCAAAGCATTTTTTCTCGAAAAAACGATTGCTTTTTATTCCGTGCGGTGCTATATTGATATGATGGATTTCTTTCAACCCTAATCATAGAAAGGACAACCGTATGGTCAACTACAAAGATCTCGGACTGGTCAACACCCGCGACATGTTCAAAAAGGCGATGGCCGGCCACTATGCGATCCCCGCATTCAACTTCAACAACATGGAACAGCTCCAGGCGATCATCGCCGCCTGCTCCGAAGAAGAATCCCCCGTGATCCTTCAGGTCTCCAAGGGCGCCCGCAACTACGCCAACCAGACCCTCCTCCGCTACCTCGCGCAGGGCGCTGTCGAATACGCCCGTGAAATCGGCGGCGGCAAGGTGATCCCGATCGCCCTCCACCTCGACCACGGCGATTCCTTCGAACTCTGCCAGAGCTGCATCGAGTTCGGTTTCTCCTCCGTCATGATCGACGGTTCCTCCAAGTCCTTCGACGACAACGTCGCCCTGACCAAGAAGGTCGTCGAATATGCGCACAAGTTCGACGTGACGGTCGAAGGCGAACTTGGCGTTCTCGCCGGCGTCGAAGACGAAGTCAAGGCCGAACAGCACACCTACACGCGTCCGGAAGAAGTTCAGGCGTTCCTGAACGGAACCGGCGTCGACTCCCTCGCCATCTCCATCGGCACCAGCCACGGCGCCTATAAGTTCAAACCGGGCACGGATCCCCGCATCCGCCTCGACATCCTAAAGCAGATCGAAGAGCGCATCCCCGGATTCCCGATCGTCCTCCACGGCTCCTCCTCCGTTCCGCAGGAATACGTCAAGATGATCAACCAGTACGGTGGCCAGCTGAAGGACGCCATCGGCATCGGCGAAGACCAGCTCCGCGAAGCTTCCAAGTCCGCCGTCTGCAAGATCAACATCGACTCCGACGGCCGTCTCGCCATGACCGCCGGCGTCCGCAAGGTCCTGATGGAAAAGCCCGCGGAATTCGACCCCCGCAAGTATCTCGGCCCCGCCCGCGATATGCTGAAGGAACTCTACAAGCACAAAGTCATCAACGTGCTCGGTTCCGCCCACCACGCCTTCGATTGATCTTTCAATCAGCGCCAGTTCCTGCCGCTCTCTCTTCACCGGGGGAGCGGCTTTTTTCTTTTGTTAATTTGCTTTCGCGCGCTCGTTTCTGCTTGATTTTTTCAGTTTTTATGCTAGAATATAACATTCCATATCTGTCATTTTTTCACCTTCATATAACGAAAGGACAAGATTTTTCGCCATGTCTGAACTCCAAAAGACCCATAAGACGTTTTCGAATCCCATCTCCTGGTGGATTCTCAACATCCTGACGACATGCTTCATCGCCACCGCCATTTGTGTGTTCACGGCCCGGTCCGCCAAAACGTCCGGCAGCGTCCGCGTGCTCCGTCTCGGGCACGGCCTCTCCGCCGACCACCCGGTCCATCAGGCGATGCTTCACATGTCGGAACGCCTTCGCGAGCTTTCCGCCGGCACGATGGACCTTCAGATCTATCCCGGCGGCCAGATCGGTTCCGAGGACGAATGTTTCAAGCAGGCGCAGAACGCGCAGATCGAGTTCGCGAAGTGCTCCGCCGCCGTACTCGACGGCTCCGTGCCGGAATTTCAGGTCGTCGGCGCGCCGTTCCTGTTCCGCGATTCCGAGCATTTCTGGGCGGTGATGAACGGCGAGATCGGCAAGTCCCTCCTGCGGAAGATCGACGGCCTGATGGGCATCTGCTACTTCGACGCGGGCGCCCGCAGCCTGTACACCACGAAGAAGCCCGTGCGTTCCGCCGAGGACATGAAGGGCCTGAAAATCCGCACGCAGAAGAGCAGTATCGCCATGCAGTCGATGGAGGCGCTGGGCGCTTCCCCGACCCCGATCTCCTGGGGCGAACTCTACACGGCCCTGTCGCAGGGCACCGTGGACGCCGCCGAAAACAATATCCCGAGCTTCGTGACCGGACGCCATTTCGAGGTGTGCAAATATTTCACCTTCACGGAACACCAGCGCGTGCCGGACGTCCTCGTGATGAGCAGGAAGATTTGGGACGAGCTCACTGCCGAACAGAAGAGCTGGATCGAACAGGCCGCCGCCGACGCGAACGTGTTCCAGCGGCAGGCGTGGCGCGAATCCGAGGCCCTCAACGAACAGATCGCGCGTGAAGCGGGCGTCGAGTTCATCAAGGTCGACCGCGCTCCGTTCATCGAGCTTTCCAAACCGATCTACGATGCTTTCCCGGCCGAACTGCAGGACCTCGCGAAGCGCATCCGGGAGGTCAAGTGATGCGGAAAATCCATACCGTCATGGTCAAAATCCTGAGTTTCCTGCTGGAAACCAGTATGGCGCTCCTGGTGCTTGACGTGCTCCTCGGCGTCGTTTCCCGCTACGTCACGGGCAAACAGGTCTCCTGGACCGAGGAGCTCGCATGTCTGCTCCTCGTCTGGTCCTCCTTCTTCGGGATCGCGCTGGCGTTCGACAGCCGTTCCCACCTCGGCATCGACCTCATCGTGAACATGATGACCGACACGCCCCGCAAGACGGCGGCGACGATCGCCCACCTCGTAACGATCGCTTTCACTGTCGTGGCGTTCCTGTACGGCGGATGTTTCCTGCTGCACAAGGCCATGTTCGTCACCCGGAACGTGATGCCCGCGCTTCAGATCCCGGACGCCGTGATGTATCTGCCGATCCCGGTTTCCGGCCTGTTCATCCTGTTTTTCGAGATATGCAACTACGCCGAAGACGTCCTCGGCAGAAAAGGGAAGGAGGCCTGACTATGGAGTGTGTAGGCTTTGTTCTCGCGCTGATCTTCTTCTCGCTGCTCTTCCTGAACGTCCCGGTCGCCGTGGCGATCGGCTCCGCTACCATGCTCGGCGTGGCGGTCGCGGGCGGTTCGTTCCGTCCCGAGATCATCGTGCCGGAACGCATGATGTTCGGTATCAACTCGTTCCCTCTGCTTGCCATCCCGTTCTTCGTGCTGTCGGGCATCCTGATGGGACGCGGCGGCATGGCGCGCCGTCTGATCGACTTCGCCTCGGCGCTGGTCGGACATCTGCCCGGCGGCCTGGCGTATGCGAACACGATCACGTGCATGCTCTTCGGGTCGATCTCCGGCTCGGCGGGCGCGGCGGTCGCCAGCGTGGGCGGCTTCATGATCCCGGAAATGGTCGAAAAAGGCTATGCCCGCGATTTCTCGACGGCCCTGACCACGACCTCTGCCACGACCGGTCTCATCATCCCGCCGTCCAACATCATGATCGTTTACGCCGTGGCGTGCGGCTCCGTGTCGATCGCGGCGATGTTCCTGGCCGGCGTCGTGCCCGGCATCGTGATGGGGCTTTGCATCATCGCGGCCTGCGTCATCCGCGCGGCGCGCTCCGGCGCCAAGTTCGAGAAACGCGTGCCGTTCTCCGTCCTGTGGACCACGTTCCGCCGGGCGGTCCTGAGCCTTTTCCTGATGGTCATTATCATCGGCGGCATCCTGAAAGGCATCTTTACCGCCACGGAGGCCGCCGCCATCGCCGTCGCCTACGCGTTTATCCTGAGCGTGTTCCTGTACCGCGAAGTCAAGTTCAGGGATCTCCCCGGCATCCTGCGGGAAACCGGCATCACGACCGCCGTCGTGATGTTCCTGATCGGCGTCAGTTCCTCCATGAGCTGGATCATGACCGTGGCGAACATCCCCGGCACCGTGAGCGCGTGGATGATGTCTCTGTCGTCCAGCCCGGTCGTCATCCTGATCTTCATCAACATCCTGCTGCTGGTCGTCGGCGCGTTCATGGACATGACGCCCGCCGTGCTGATCTTCACCCCGATCTTCCTCCCGATCGTGCGCGAGTTCGGCATGACGGACATCCAGTTCGGCATCATGATGATCGCGAACCTCTGCATCGGTCTCTGCACGCCGCCGGTCGGCACCTGCCTCTTCATCGGCTGCGGCATCGGCAAGACGTCGATCGCGAAGGTTACCCCGGCCATGATCCCGTTCTGGATCGCGATGGTCGTTTCGGTGGTGCTGATCACGTACATCCCGTGGCTTTCCGACTGGCTGCCCTCGCTGCTCGGAAAATAAGAAACCCCGTTCAAAGCACAAAAAGGCTGCCGTTTTCACGAACGGCAGCCTTTCATTTTATTTGGGGAAACCCGTGGAAACTCAAGGGCGATCTTCGATGGGCGGGACCGCGCCGTCCTCCAGCGAAGAATAGTCGACGCGGCTGTTCGCGATCCTGAGGCGTTTCGCGTAGACGCATTCCGCGCTCATGAGTTCGCATCCGTTGTCCGCCTTGTTGCAGCCGCAGGACCCGTTTGCAAGCCCTTTCGGGCAGGTTTCGGGGCAGACGTAGTCGGTCAGCGGCAGTCTGCACAGGTTGCAGCTCCGGCAGGAGACGAGGAGCTTCTTGGTCAGGCGGCGTTCCCGCGCGGGCAGTTTGTCCGCGTTCGCGAAAAGCGCTCCGGCAAGCTTGCGGCGGAATTTCTCCGATCCGGTCGGCGGGCGTATGCCCGATTCGAAGGAAAGCGGTTCGGTCGGGAGGTCGGTCTCCAGCAGTTTGTCGAAGAGGTAGAACTCGTTCGGGTAGGGCGCCATGTCGAGGCGGTCGTAGTACTCGCGGTAGGCGGTGCGCCAGTCCTCGAAAGTCTTGAATTCCTGGAATGCCTCGCGGATCTTCTGGAAGACCGTTTCCAAGAGCGCGACATTTGTGATGCCGGCGATCTGGACGGCGCTGAATCCGAGCAGGCGCGCCCCGGCGGCATGGATCTGGATGCGGCGGAGCTGGGCGGCTTCGAACTGTGCGAACGAGTGGGCGCGTTCGATCTTCAGGAGCTTCTCGAAATCGGGCGAGATGTTCACACCGTGGAACCCGCCCGCGCAGACCTGTTCTGCGTTGTCGGGCGTCAGGAACATCAGGCGCGCCACGGTCGGGATGTTGATTTCGCGGCGGAAGAGGTTCCAGATCATTTCCTGGAGCTTCATCATGTCCCAGCCGTACTGGGCGACTAGGTAGTCCGCGCCGTTCGCGAGCTTGCGGAACATCTTGAACGACTGCGCCAGGGCGGATTCCGGCGTGTACTGGTACGGGTTGACCGTCGCGCCGATGGAAATGGAGGGCAGGGCGGCGTCGCGGATCGCGCCGAGGATGTTGACGCTCTCCAGGAACACGTGCTTTCTTGTTTCGGCTTCGCTTTCGCCGGGGACCGCCGATCCGGTCACGGCGCAGAAGTTCTTGAATCCCTCGGAATGCGCGTGACGGACCGATTCCAGGATGTCCTTCAGCGAGTTGTCGCGTCCATGCAGATAAAGGATATGGCGGTCGCGGGAGTATTTGCACAGCTCCGTGGCGAACTGCACCATGTCGAGCGCGTAGCCCGCGGGCGCTTCGTTGACGAACGCGATGGACGCTTTCGGTCCCTCCTGCGAGTGGACCAGATACTCGAAATCGGAGGCGCGGCGCACGGCGTCGGCCAGCGGCGTATCGGCGGACGGGACGGGGAGTTCGGCGATGAGCTGGAATTCGCCGAGGTCGAACCTTTGTTTGAACCGGTTCTCGTTTGTCCCGTCGAAATTCATTTCAAGCTGGATGGATTCCCGGGTCATGACTTTGTCTTTCCTTCTTCGAAAAATTCCCTGACATTAGTGATGAACTCCGCCGGATCGTCCTCCATGAGAAATCGCCCGGCGAGAGGCAGAATAACGACTTTCGCGGACGGGAAATACTCCGTCCATTTCCGCAGCGCGCGCTTCGTATAGAGCCAGTCCTTCCCGCCCCACAGGATCAGCGCGCGTTTTTCCCTGAGCTGCCAGATCTCCGTTTCGATCTCGATCATGGACTGCGCCGACATGTCCTCTGGCGCGCACGGCAGCGTGTTGATGAACTCCATGAGGGCGCAGCGGTCCTCCTTCCGGGGGAACGGCAGGAGATAGGCATCGCGGACGATCTTCGGGTAGCGGTACGGCGGGCGCAGGAAGAAATTGAACTTGTTGACGAGGATGTTCCCGAGGATGGGGACCTTGCAGAGGCGGAGTCGGAACGGCAGCGAGAAATCGGAGAACGACATGGCGTTCATGATGATGAAGCTCTCGACGCTTTCCGGGTGGCGGGCCGCGTAGCCCATGCCGATGGCCGCGCCGCGCCCGTGCATCACGAGCGTGATATGGTCGCTGATGCCGAGATGGTTGAGCAGGCGCTCCAGGTGCTCGATGTGGTTCTCGATGCGGTAGTCGAAGTTCAGCGGCTTGTCCGACTGCCCGAACCCGAGCTGGTCGTAGGCGACGACCCGCATGGTCGTGCGGAATTCGCGGATCACGCTGCGGAACGAGAACGCCGACATCGGGCAGGAATGAATCAGGACCAGCGCGGGGCCGGTCCCTTCATCGAAATAACACAGATTCTGGCCGTCGACTTCGAGGAAATGCGGTTCGAACGGGAATATCTCGCGGAACCTTTCCCTGTCCTGTTCAATTGAAGCAGACATGGCGAGCCGGCGGCCTTTGC
>CACWOL010000016.1 GCA_902762495.1 uncultured bacterium
CGCCGTGCTCATTTTCCTTAGCGGCAAATTTATTGATTTGATCATCCGTAACATCCACAAAGTCTTGAGATTCTTTCAACCAAGCGTCGGTTCTTTCTTTCAAACCTTCCGGCTTCGCAGCAATTTTAGCAAGATGTTCTATTTCATTATCAGGTAAGGAATGAGCACATTTCCCTACCGCGGCTATAGCTTTTCCTGCAGTCGCCGCTTTAGATGCGGCAATACTCGCTTTCCGAATATTATTCAGTGTTTTTACTACCCAAATAGGCTGAGGTGCCGCCATTGAATTAACAGAGAAATTCAAGGCAAGAACTCCTGTCAATAAGATAACTGAAGCAATTGGTATTTTTTTCATGGCATCTGTCTCCTCAAATTTTAGTTCTCTGGTTTAGGTGGAAAAGCCGCTGTCAAGATGATAACGGATGATTATTAACAGAAGATAAAGTATGGAATGTTTCTTCAACCGGAGCAATTAATTTCCGGCGATGGAAAACTAAAGACTGAGTGAACAAAACGGACGGGAGCATAGGCGACCTCAGGGGGAGGATGGTTACAATCCCAGTACGAGGCAACGTCCGAACACAAAAAAAGCCGGACGCATCCCCATACGCGAAGATGTAGGTCCGACCAAGAACCCGCTCAAGAAACGACAGAGAAACGCCCAGCAAGATACGAAGACACAATGGTCCTTGCTGGAGTATTTCGCATTCTTGAGCAAAAGAGCAATAATTAAACTTGGTCGGTTCACATCTTCTTTTGCTGAAACACAAGTTAAAATGAGCTCGGAAACGGTTTCCTGAAGGTCAGGAAAGCGATTCCAAAACACAATTTACACGCATTCAAAGAAAAATCAAACGGTTTTTCTGCTTTTTTTAGTATTTTTCCACTTTTGAGGGAGTGGGGAAAGGACGCGATGCGTCCACGCGTTGCTGGGGGCGGCTATGCCGCCTCGGTGGACTCGCTCACGCTCGGCAACAGTTTTAGTTTACCGCGAGCCGCGGGAGGACAAGTCCTCCACAGTGATTGTGCTTGGCTCCGCTCAAGCACGGAGAGCACTCTGAAGACGACAAAGGGGAGACCCGCGGAACGAGCGGATCTCCCCTGAATATCTGTGCAAAAGCGAACGGGACGGGAGCCCGTTCCAAATCGCCCGGATGGCTTATGCGCCGGGCTTCGCCGCGTCGGAGGCGTTGATGAACGTGACGACGCGCTGCGGGAACGGGATGTTGAGGCCGGCGGCCTCGATCGCGGGCTTGAGCTGCGCCTTGATGGTCCAGTAAGCGGGCCAGTAGTCCGCCGTGGCGGTCCAGTAACGGAGCGTGAGCTGCACGGAGCTGTCGGCGAGTTCGGACACGAGCACTTCCGGCGCGGGATCCTTCAGGACCATCGGCTCGTGCGCCATGATGTCCTTCATAGCCTGAATGGCGACGGGGAGCGAATCGGCGTACGCGATGCCGACCGTGATGTCCGAACGGCGGAGCGGGTTGCGCGAATAGTTCTTGATCGGCGTCCCGAAGACCACGCTGTTCGGGGTGGAGACGAAGAGTCCGTCCGGGGTCTTCAGGATGGTGGAGAAGAGCCCCATCTGCTCGATGGTGCCGCTGACGCTGCCGCTGTCGATGTAGTCGCCCACCTTGTACGGACGCAGGATCAGAAGCATGATGCCAGCGGCGATGTTGCTGAGCGAATCCTTCATGGCGAGGCCGATGGCAAGTCCGGCTGCGCCGAGCACGGTCAGGATGCTCGCGGTATTGAACCCGAAGAGGTCGAGGATGATGAGCAGGCCGTTCACCCAGATGAGCGTGCGGACGATCGTGTATGTGGCATGCGTGAGGGATATGTCGCCCTCGAATTTCTTGAAGGAGCGGGCGATGATCTTGCGCGCCGCCATGGAAACGAGCTTGATGACCACGAGCACGATCAGCGCCAGGATGACGGCCTTCACGAAGCGGATCACATCGTCGCTGTGGTTGTTCCACAGGTTCGTGAAGAACCCGGGACCCTGTTCGTGGATCTGGCGGACCACGTTTCCGGTCTCGCTCAACTGGCTTTCGAGGAGGGACTGTTTCTGCTGGGCCGTCGCGGGCGCGGTTTCAGCGGCGGCGGTGGCGGGCTGGACGGCCTCTGCGGCCGCGGCGAACAAGGCATAAGGGATCATGGCGAATACCTTTCCTGTGTGGAGAGAATATGTGTGAGGGTGAAATCGGAAAAACGGATCAGTTGGCGAACATGCGCTGGAGCTCCAGCTGGAATTCCTGGAGGTCCTGGCGGTCGGGTTTGCCTTCGAGCTTCTCGAACATCAGGCGGCCCATCTGGTCGAGACACCAGTTCCCGCTCGCGCCGGACCCGAACGACACGCCGCCGGTCGCCAGGAATCCAGGCCGGGCGAGCTGGTCGATCGTGACCGTGGTGCGTCCGCGCGGGGCAGCTTTGCCGTCGTCGGCCGCAGGAGCATCGTTTGCGGGCGCGGCATCGTCCGGGGGAAGCTGTCCGCCCTCGGCATCGTCGGCGGGGAGTTCGTCCGCATCTTCGGCGGGCGCGGCGTCCTGCGCCGGTTTTTCAGCCTCGGGCGCGGCTTCCGGCTGGGGTTCGGCATTCTGCCAGAACGACGTTTCGATCTCGGACGCGATGAGGCGCAGTTCCATAAACGTCATTTTCACGCCCTGTTCGGCGAGCATGTCCTGGATTTTCGAGAGATTATGTCCTTCGCGGGTGCGGTCCGCGATGAACGCTTTGATTTCGTCATGTGTCATGGTTCGGCCCTTTCAAAAGAAGTGCGGAAAAAAAGTCCAGTTAAAACAATAGGCGGTACGGCGGAAAAATCAAGAGGAATCCGCCGAAAAAACCGAAAAAAGCCCCCTGCCCCCGTCTTTTCTCGTCTTCATCCCCCCTCATCCCCGCCCGCTCTGCGGAATAATGATCGGAATTTTCTTAAATAATACTTTAATAACTGCGCTATCCGGTTGAAAAACGAAGTGCCGGGGTGTAGATTATTCCTTTGGCGTTCCCGTCCGGCTCAATACCGGGCGTCCGCCGGCTTTTTCCAACACCAAACTTTTAACCCATATTCCACAGGAGACACCCCATGAAACACTCCAAATTCGCCTGGATCGCGGCATTCGCGTTCACTGCCCTCGCGGCCCTTCCGTTCAGCGGTCGCGCGCAGGACGACGCCGCAGTCTTCGACAAGACCACGTCCCGCCTCGAAAAGGGCGGCATCGCCTTCAGCTACACGCAGGGCGCGGCTGCCTGCCAGATGGTCGACAAGATGTTCGACTCGCTCAACGTCCTGGTCCCGGCGGACACCCCCGAAGCCAAAGAGATCTTCACTGCCATCCGCGGCATCGTCGAAGAATTCGGGCTGAAGACCTTCCAGGGATCCGGCACCAGCGTGAAGAAGAACGGCGACTACTACCGCTGCATCGACTTCGAGTACGCGCCGGAACACAAGGGCGTGTTCTGGGACCTCGTCGGCGCCCCCTCCAAGGGTGCGGCCTCCGAGCTCAAGCTCACCTCCCCGAAATCCGCCTTCGCCGTCTCCATGAAGTTCGAACCCGGCGTGCTCTACGCGTTCGTCGACAAGAAGCTCCGCGCCACGCTGGATGAAGAGACCATGGCGGCGGTCGACGGGCAGATCTCCGACCTCGCCAGCGCCGGCATCCAGCCCGACAAGCTCCTCGAGTGCATCTCCGGCCTCTCGTTCTACGTGGAAGCCCGCGAATTCAAGGAAGAGGACCTTCAGGGCGTCCTCGCCGGGGAAGATCCCACGGCGGCGATCATGGCCATGATCCCGAAATACGCGTTCGTCCTCACCACGAAGAGCGATCTCTGCTGGAAAGCGCTGGAAAACTTCATCTCCCAGTCCAACCCCGAGCTCGTGAAGGACGGCAAGATCGTCCCTGTCGAGGGCATCGCGATCTTCCAGGCGGGGAACTACCTCGTCGCCACCAACGATGAAGCCGCCATCCGCGACCGCATCGCCGGAAAGGGCTCCAACCTGACCTCCAACGCCGAGTTCGCCAAGATGCTCGCGCTCGCGGACAAGGATTTCTCCAGCTTCTCCTATGTTTCCGAAGAATACTTCAAGATGATCGCCGGCATCACGGCCACGTTCGGCGCCATGGCGGGCGACGTCGTGGGCGGTGCGGTCCCCGCGACCGATCCCGCCTCCCTCGCCATCATGAGCAATTTCCACGGCACCCTCGTCACCTCGAAGATCGACGCGGAAGGCCTCACCTTCACCACGGTCACGAAGGACCTGCAGATCGCGCTCCTGAACTCCGGCACCGTCGCGGGCTTCATCTCCGGCCTGCTCCCCTATGTCGGACCGTTCACGAAGGGGATCATGGACAGCATGAACAGCTCGGACGGCATGGACTTCGACACGCTGGAACGCCAGACCAACGCCAACGCCGCATTCGCGATGCTGAAAGAAGCGAAGATCCCGGAAGGCAGCATGTTCTTTGCGCTCGGCGAGGAAGGCGAACTCGTCTTCGCGAAATGGAATGCGGAACACGGTCTTGAGACCGTCGGCGAATCCGATGAAGTTCATTTCCCGTTCGTCGTCCTCGCCTCCCCGGAAGCCGCCTCGAAAGCCGACAAGCCGGAAGAAACCGTCGTCTTCTATGAAGATCCCACCGAATGCTTCGACGGCATCTTCGTCGTGTTCGGCGACGGTGAAGTGAAGTTCCTCGAAGGCGATTTCGCCGACCATGCCGAGGCCATGGAAGCCGCGGCAAACACCTTCGGACTCTCCGACAAGGCCGCCGCCGACCTCCTCAAGAAGGCCGCCGCCATCGACAAGATATTCGCAGACTGATCGTTTCAGATCGTTTCCGCCGCGCGGGCCGGTTTCCTGCGACCCGCGACAGACATTCTGCGCCCCCTGCTCCGTGCATCGGAACCGGGGGCGTTTTTGTATGTCCTCGTTTGCTTTTTGTTTTAAACCGGAAAAAGAAGGTTTATTTGCTTGCAAACGGATTGAAAGATGGTATAGTATTGGAGTATAGCGCAATAAAAAAACACACAAACGGAGACAGATATGCCGACTTACACCAGCACGGGCCCCAATGGCGACGTCATCCTGTACAACACCATGCCGGAAGCCGAATACATGTACGGCTGCACCCCGACCGCCGCCGCCATGATCCTGGGTTTTTACGACCTCTACGGCTACCGCGGGACGAACCTCTCCAACATGATCGAAGGAGACGTGGCGCTGAAGTCGCGCGGCACGGACGGCAATGCCCACGACATGGACGCGTTCGACACCGCGCTGGGACGAGCCACCGCCACGGAAAGCTACGTATACCGGTTCCACTCGCGCAACGGCACGCCGACCACGTCCGAACAGGAGCTCGAATACTCCTTCACGAACGGCGGGGTCGGCCCGGATCTCAGGACCGACGTCTGGGACTGCATCGCCGACTACCTCGGCACCGGCCAGTACTGGCGCGGGAACGGCAATCTCTCCACCACGGTGACCTACTGTTCGCTCGAGGATCTCCTCACAAAGAGCTATAACAACGTCAGGTATACGGACGGCATCTACACACGCACCATCAAGTACAGGGACACCTCGATGATGTACGGGCTTTACCTGTACGTGCAGTCCCGCGGCTATCAGATGGATTGCGAGATATCAGGTTCCTATCAGGTCGACTGCAACGGCGGCGAGTTCACGTTAGAGGACTACATGCACGAAATCGACTCCGGCCGCCCCGTCCTGATCTCCATCGAGGGACACTCCATGGTCGGATACGGATACAATCCCGCGACGAAGAGGATCATCTTCGACGACTGCTACAACTCCGGACAGAGCATGGAATGGGACGGCGTGTATCATTATTCCGGCGCGGACCGCAGGCTCCAGTCCATCACCGTCATCGGGATCAACGTAAACGGCGACGTGGACCTGGCGCTCGTGAACACCGCGGGAAGCAAGGAAAAAGTGATTCTGGCGGGTTCGTACGGCGCGCTGGCGAGCGAGGATTACTGTTTCGCCGGGACCACGGTCTACCTGACCTACTCCATCCAGAACACCGGCTCGAAGGAAAGCCGCGACTTCTACTCGACCGTCCGCGTCGACGGCGGAATCGTCAGTTCCAGCACCGTCTACTCCATCTCCGCGCACTCCACGCGCAAATATCAGAACGTCTCCCTCGGCAAGCTTGCGGTCGGCATGCACAACGTCCGCGTGACCATCGACGAGAACAACGCAGTTCAGGAGCTTTCCGGCAAAAACAACGTCGCGGAAGGAAACATCCTGATCCTCAAATCCGGCACCAGCATCGTCTCCGGGACCAGGAACGTCAGCAACTGGAAAACGGCCAGCGACACCTACGTCGCGGGCGGCGGCACGCTGATCCTGAACAAAGGGCGGGCGTTCGACACCATCCTGCGCGGCAAGATCACCAGCAGTTCCGCCGACGGCACGGTCTGGTTCTACAACGGAAAGGCCGAAGTCCGGGAGGACGGCTATCTCTCCGGCACCGACATCTACGACTACGGCAAGGCGACCGTCTCCAGCGGCGGAACGGCCGTAAACACCAGCATCTTTTCCAAAGGATCCACTTCCGTCTGCAACGGCGGCGTCGCTTCGAATACGTCCGTGGGATCCGGCGGATACCTCGAAGTGTACTCCGGCGGCAAGATCACCGGCGAACTCCGGATCGACAAGGGCGGAACCGCCACGATCTTCGACGGTGGCATCCTGGATTTCAACTTGTCGTCCGTTTCGCCCGGGGCCGCGGCCCGCGTCAACGATCTCTCCCGGATCAATTTCAATTCACCCGTCTACACGCTCACGGTCGCGGGAACGCAGGCGAACGGCAAATACGCGCTCATCGAAAACGCGGAGGGATTCGACCGGACAATCTCCGTGCAGAACACTTCCGACAAGTCGCTCGGCACGCTCACGGTCGGACAGACGACGTACATCAACGGCGTGAAGTACGCGCTGAACTTGAACGACGATCTGCTCTCCGTGCAGGTCGGGGAAGCGGCGGCAATCACCGCGCGCGGCGACCGCGACGGCAACGGCGTGTCCGACGTGATGTTCGTCTGGACCGGGAACACCTACATCCACGGCTACTGGATGAACGGGACGTCCGAGTGGTGGAGCGCCAACGCGCAGAGCGTTTCCTCCGACTGGGACAACCTCGGCAGTTACGATATGTCCGGCGACGGCAAGGCCGACGTGGTCATGTTCGGCAATGTGGTCCTGAACGGCGCGAAGGGCGCATACATCGGGTATTACCAGGACGGCAACGATGACGCTTCTGGCTGGGTGAACATCGGCTATCTGAACAATGCCAATGACATCAAGTGGCAGAACAAGGTCGGCAACCTGACCGGGAACACATCCGGCGCGAACTCCATCGTGTGGTACGCGCCCGAACTTTACGCGCTCGGCGTCTGGACGGACGGGTCCGACAGCTGGACGACGCTCAGCGGCGACTTCGGCGGCGACGCCTGGACGCTCGTCGGATGCGGCGACTTCAACGGATCCGGCAAGGATTCCGTGCTGATGACCTACAACGGCGGACAAATGTTCTACGCCATCGACATCACCGGCACGCCCACAGTCCTCGGCGGCGCCAACTGGTCCGGCTGGGACGTCCGCGCGATCGGCGATTTCGCGGGCGACGGCATGGACGACATCGTGCTGTTCCACAAGGATTCCGGCTCCATGGCCATGCTCAAAAACGGAAACGCCGACAATTACCAGTCCATCGGCCAGCTCGACAAAAACGACTGGTTCGTGGTCGGCGCGGGCGACTACGACGGCGACCGGAAGGACGACCTGCTCGTCCGCCAGTACTCGTCCGGCATGCTCGGATACTACGTCTCCGGCGACACCTCGCAGTGGGTCGAAATGGGACGCGGCGTCGATATGAACTGGACCGTCATCGCCTGAGGCAGCGCCTCAACTGCGGTTGTGCTCTGTTACGCGAGAGCACGGGGGACTGTTGAATCAAAACCACCAGCTGAGCTGGTGGTATGCACTGCGCCTAGAAGGCGATAGTACTGGCGGCCCGACACGGGCCCTGAATGGACTTCGCATTCCCTTCACGAGCCGCCGCTAAAGCGGCTCGTGAGTTTGTCTTGTTGTTATGAACCAGTTCGAGGTCTAGCCTCTTGGTTTGCTTTGGGCTTTGACCGGCAGTCTAAGCTTAATGTACTCCAAGAGGTTTTTCTGCGCAACTTGAATCTGAAGTTTTTTCGGCTACTTACCGGCTGAGCCGATAGTTTTTTTGACCTAAAGGTGTATAAAAATGTCCGACTGCCGTTCAATATGGTGTCGGACTTTTTATGATGTTTTCAGGTAACATGCCTTACGAATACAGCATCTTGATCGAGAGGTACTGGAGAATCACGCCGGCCAGCACGAAGATGTGGAACACCGTATGCACAAACGGCTTCTTGATGAGGTACAGCAACGCGCCGATGGAGAACGCCACGCCGCCGCCGATCAGGTAATATGTGACCATCGGATCCGCAACGGTCCACAGGTTTTTCAGCAGCAGGAGCGACGCCCAGCCCATGACCAGATAGACGATCGTGGTTACGTACCTGTGTTTGAGCGTGATGAAGGAGAAAACGCCGCCGATGACTGCACACGCGCCGAGCGAGCAGAACCAGATCAGGCATTCGCGCGGCGCGGCGATGGCGTTCAGAATCGGCACGTAGGTCCCCGCGATGGCGAAATAGATCACGGCGTGGTCGGCCTTGCGGACGGCGCTCTTCACCTCCTGGTCGCGGATGGCGTGGTACACGGAGGAAACGAGGAACATGGAGAAGATCGCGACGCCGTAAATCAGGGCGCAGACGATGAACGACGGCAGGGCCGAGTTCAGGATCAGTTGGTACGTGCCGTACACCGTGAGGACGGCGCCGACGATGTGCGAGACGGAGTTGCAGATGTCCTCAGCCTGGGAATAATTCGGTGAAAGATCAGTCATGGCTAGTTCAAACCCGGTTGAAAAAAGGTTCTATTTCGAGGCGGGCGAGACGACGGGTTCCAGCGTCACGGTAGCCTGGGCGGGGATCACCTCGACCACCTTGATGCGGCCGTTGTCGGACCAGCATTTGATATCGACGGTATAGACGCCGGGCCGCGTTACGTCCGACAGGTCGAGGAACGGATGGATCTGCGTCTGGGAAATATCCGGCACGCTGTCGACGAGGACGGTCACGGATTCGGGCTGGATCTTCGAAATGATGAGGTTGTTCGCGCCGGTCCTGCCGAAGAGGACCTGAACGGGGATACCGTCGAAGGCGCGCGGCTTGTTCTTCTCGACTTTCACCTCGACTTTCACCTTGCCGGACAGGATCTCGATGTTCTTGTCGTAGGGCGAGACCAAGTCGACCTGACGAGAAAAGCTCTTGGTCACGTTCGCCAGAGGTATCTTTTCGGTTTCAAGATACTCGATGGTGTCGAGGAGCTTTTTCGGGCCGCGGATCGTGACCGGTTTTTCCGGCTGGACGAGCGACGCCTGATATCCCTCCATCACCTCGGCGGAATCGCTGACCGGATGCACCGGGACGTCCTTGGTGTCCATGATGTCGATGTTCAGCGGCAGCATGTTGGGATTGACGGACAGCACGCGAAGCTCTTCGAGCACCACGTTCGAGCGCACCATGTCCTGGCGGAGCTCCACGGGCATATCCGTCTCGACCTGATATCTCGTCACGGGGCACTCCAGGTAGAAATCGGTATTTTTCAGGCTCTTCTGCTCCTTCGGGACCTCCACGGAAATGTCGGCGGAAACGTCGCGCGGGATCAGCGTGACGCCCTCCTCAATCGCCACGAACCGGACGGGGACGCCCCGGACATCGATCTTGACCAGCTCCATCTGCGATTTGACGTTCTGGTACGCGTATCCTGTCAGCAGGCAGGCGAAGACCAGCGCGAAGAGCTTGCGCCAGAAATCGTGCCGGATGATGTGCGGGACATGCGGAAGAATCTTTCCCCAGAAATTGCGGATCGCGCTCATGCTTCACCATCCTTTCCGGCTTCGGCGGCCTCGTCCGGGGTCGCCAGACCCAGTTCCGCGGCCTTGCCGAACCGTTTCCACGGAGCCTTGCGTTCCAGCAGGATCGTGCGGAGCTGGAACCGGAGTTCCTCGGTGTTCAGCCCGCGGATCAGGCGGCCCTTCTTCGCCAGGCTGATCAGCCCGGTCTCCTCGGAAACGACCACCGCCACGGCGTCGGTCTCCTGCGAAATGCCGACCGCGGCGCGATGGCGCGTGCCGAGGCGCTTCCCGTTCACGAAATAATCCTCCTCGGCCAGCGGCAGTACGGCGTGTGCGGCCACGATGCGGTTGTTCTTGCCGATGACCACGGCGCAGTCGTGAAGCGGCGAGTTCGGGTAGAAAAGGGACTGGAGCAGCAGGGAATCCACGCGGGCGTCCAGCGAGACCGCTGAACGCGTGGTGTCCGTAAGCCCGATGTTGCGCTCGAACACGATGATCGCGCCGGTCCGCGTAATGGAGAGCTGGGCCGCAGCCTCGGCCACTTGGTCGATCGTCTCCTGTCCGGTCCGGTTCGACACGAAGATACTGCCGGCCTGCGCGAACGCACGCCGGAATTCCGGCTGGAAGATCACGAGGATGGCGATACCGAGGGACGGGATCAGACATTCGATCAGCAGGAACCGCAGCACGGTCAGACGTTCCACGTAGTCGACCGCGATCGTGGCGGTCAGCAGGACGGCGATCACGCCGAACAGCACGTTGGCGCTGCGTGTGCCGCGCAGGAAATACAGGACCCAGTAGATCATCGCCCAGATGATCACGAAGTCGACGGAATAGAAAAGATATTTGACGATGACGTCCTGGTTCGGCATGATGCTGGTGTCTCCGCGGGTTTCGAATCATAAAAAGATACCTCAAAAAAACGAAAAAACAAGTATCTTTTCTTAAAAAATCGTGAAAACGCGCGTTTTTATGCGGGCATGCGCGGGAGGACAAGTCATCCACGGAAAATGCAGTGTCCGGCTCCGACCGGATACGGATGATGCGGACAATCTGCCGTCACGGTCAGGCATTCAACGCCAGTTCACGCAGTTTCTTCAGGTCTTTTTTGCCGTTGCCGAGGAACGGTATCTTTTCCAGCGGGAAGAAGCTGTCGGGACGCGGCACCCAGAGGTTCGGCAGGCCGGATTCGCGGAGACGGTTTCCGGCTTCGACGGGATCGAGGCCGCAGTCGGCGGCGTAGAACACGATGAGCTGTTCGCCCTTGCGCGCATCGGGACGCGCCGTGACGGCCACCTTGCCTTCGAGGCCGTAGAACTCCTCCAGACGGTTTTCGATCAGCTCGTGCGGGACCATCTCGCCGCCGATCTTGCTGAACCGCGAAAGACGCCCCGTGATGCGGATGTAGCCGTCGCGGTCCATGGACGCGACGTCGTTGGTGTTGTACCAGCCGTCCGGGGTCATGGCGGCCGCCGTGGCGTCCGGGTCGTCCAGATAGCCGAGCATCACGGACGCCGATTTCAGCTGGAGCAGACCTTCTTTGCCCGGACCGAGCAGTTCTCCCGTGTCCACGTCCGCAATGCGCGCCGCGATCCCCGGCATGGCGACGCCGATGCTCCCATCCGGACCCGCCTCGCGTCCGACCGCCAGGAAATCCTTCGGCAGGTTCAGCGACACGATCGGCGACATCTCGGTGCAGCCGTACCCCTCGATGATGTGCAGTCCGGTCAGCTCGAAGAACGCGTCTGCGAGGCGTTTCTGAAGTTTCTCCGCCCCGGTCACCATCATGCGGAGCGAATCGAAATCGCCCGGCTTGCAGTTGCGCATGTAGGTCTGCAAAAAAGTCGGTGTGGAAATCAGCATCGTGACCTTGTCGTCGCGCACCGCCTTGCACACCCCCGCGCCGTCCAGCGGATTCGCCACCAGCGTGACCTTCGTCCCCGTGACGCCGGGGAAGCACAGCCCGACCATCAGCCCGAACGCGTGGAAGAGAGGCAGGTTGCCGAGGATGCGTTCCGTGCCGTACAGCCAGTTCAGCTGCCGCCAGAAACTCCAGATGTTCGCCGTGATGTTGTGGTGGGACAGCAGAATGCCCTTCGGCATGCCCGTGGAACCGCTGGAGAACAGGAGGGCGGCGGGGTGCATGAGGTCGGTGCCGCAGCGCGGCGAGACGAGGCGGATGAGCAGCTGATGCGGCAGGAGAATGATCTGCGCCGCGGTCAGAAGCTTGTCGGCCTTCGTGACGAGCTTCGGCAGGTCCTCCAGGAAAAACATCTCGTCGCGCACGGGTTTCTTCAGCTTGCTCAGGAAAAGACGGCTCGTGATGACCGTCTTCAGTTTCGCGCGGTCGTACATGGACTGCATCACGGCGTCGCCCGCCGTGTAGTTCAGGATCGCCGGGGTCCGGTCGGCGAACATCACGCCGAGGAGCACGGCCACGGACACAGCCTTGTTCGGCAGCAACACGCCCACGAACTGCCCGTTGTCGCCGCGTTCCGCCAGGATCGCCCTCAGCTTCCGGCTGATGATGATCGACTGTGCGAGCATGGCGAAATTCGACAGTCCCTTCGGCGCGTCGGCGTCCTTGAACGTGCTTTCGAAGGGATGCTGGAGCGAACGCCGCAGATACCGGTAGTGAATGGTCTTCTCCCCGCGCACCGGCTTCATCTCCGCCTCGGCGCCAAGCTCCTGGATGCGCTGCCAGATGCGGAACCCGTTCCAGTCCGGCGGGATCGGCTCGCCGATGATGATCGTACCGGGGATCGGCAGCAGGCGCGGCTTGATGAACCGAAGTTTCCCGCCGTAGATCGTCAGCAGGCTCCCCCAATGAAGTCCCAGGCGCACCGGGACCACCGGAATGTCCGGCGACGGCATCAGTCGGTGCAGGCCCGAACGGAACGCGTGCGTGATGCCGTTCGGGGAGATCGCGCCCTCCGGGAAGACGCAGACCGCGCCGCCGCGGTTCAGGACCGCGTGCGACTGTTCGATCAGACACCGCATTCTCTCCCGGTTCATCCCGCGCGGCACTTCCAGCGCGCCGCTCCAACGGAAAAACAGGTGCAGGCCGGGGAACCGGTAGAACGTCTCGTCCACCATGAACGTCACGCGGCGCGGTTTCAGGCACAGGATAAAGATGAAATCAAGGAATGAAATATGGTTCGCCACGAGCAGGACTGGTCCGGCGTCCGGGTAATTTTCGATCCGGTCGATGCGAATCCGATACAGCGTGTGCGACAGGATCAGCCCGAGCGTCCGCAACGTCAGCGAGGGACGCCAGATCAGCAGGGCGATCAGCCAGACCAGCAACGCGATTTCCATGACGCGGCCCCCCAGCGCGCCGCGCCAGAGCACGGCCATGGACAACGTCTTCGACAGGATCAGCAGGACCGCCGCGCTCGCGAAGACCGATTTGCCCGCCCCCAGCCCGAGGCGCGACCGGCACACCGTCGCCAGCAATTGCGAACCGATCCACAGAAACACCCAGAATCCGCCGCACGCCATCGCCAGGGCGAGACTGCGTTTCACGTCGCCGCCCGTCCGCGACCAGTACAGTCCCAGCACAGCGAGCAGAAGACCCGGCACCACCGCGCCAACCAGTACTCCGTAATTCCGCGCGCACAGCATCGACGCGAATCCCGCCGCGGCCGAAAGTCCGGCGAGCCATACGCCCCAGGCGGGGAGCGAGGAATACGGAACGGAACTCAGGACAAGCAGGCAGGCGCAGAGCAGGAGGGTGCCGGAAACGAAGACAATGATGGAAGTAACCGTCAGTTCAAGATTGTTTTTCATCATGTTCAAAAAAACTCATAAAATGGAGATATGGGAGAGGATACTGCGATAATATATCCCGCTCCGTACTCTTTTGCAAGTCTTTTTAGCCGGTTTCACCGATTTGTTTCAGACATTTCCCTCCAGCCAAAACGTTTTTTTCGTCTATACTTGAAAATTTGGAAAAAAGCATTTTTCTCCAAAGAATCATTTGCATATTCCGGGGGAACGATGTATATTTAGAGGTAATATTTCGCGAACAAAACATTTTACCCCAACGAAAGGCGACTGAACAGTATGAAAATTCAAGTTTTGAGCGCTACCGCCGTTTCCGCGATCCTCCTCGCGGCCCTCACCGCGTGCAACGTCGCGAAACCGCCTGCGGCCATTTCCAAGGACAAATATACCGAAATCACCGCGGAAGAGCACCAGCAGCTTCCGTCCGGACTCAAACTCCTTACGCTCGACGAAGCGCAGACCATCGCCGTCCAGAACAACCCGAGCTTCAAGGCCCGTTACTTCGCCGTTTCCCAGGCGCGTGCCCAATACTACAGCCGGTTCGCATACTATCTGCCCAGCGTGACGGCTTCCTACGATATGAAATCCTACCACAACCACGGTTATACCGAGGACGCCGGCGCCAGCTATAAGACCTATACCTCCGCTCCGTCCATGACCGCCTCGCTGCTCGTCTTCGACAGCTTCCAGCGCGAAATGAATCTGCTGGCCGCCCGTTACAACTGGAAGAGCTCCGAACAGCTTGAGCAGGACGCCCGCCGTCTGCTCCTCCAGAACGTCGCCTATGCGTTCAACAACGTGATGCTGGCGAAGGCCAGACGCGAGATCGCGCTTGAGGATATGCGCTACAACCGCCAGCTTCTCAAGGAAACCGAGCTCAAGTACGGCGTCGGCG
This sequence comes from uncultured bacterium, assembly GCA_902762495.1. Taxonomy (GTDB): domain Bacteria; phylum Verrucomicrobiota; class Lentisphaeria; order Victivallales; family UBA1829; genus UBA1732. The sequence continues at coordinate 14,659 of CACWOL010000016.1, forward strand.
CCTCCACGCTTTCCGACGTCCTCAACTTCAAAGTCAACTACAACAACGCCGAGAGCAACCTCTACTCCGCGAACTACAACCTCGCCTCCTCGAAGTACGCGCTCGCCGCGCTCATGGGCCTCACCGAAGGCACTATCCCTGACGACGTCGAATTCCCCGAGGAACTCTCGGTCGACGGCGAAATGCTCGCCGACGAGAGCGTCTACCTCGACGCAGCCCTCTCCAACCGTCCCGACCTGAAGGCTCTCCGTGAAACGCTCGAAGCCTCAAAATTCAGCTACTATTCCAGCATTGCCGCGTTCGGCCCGGTCGTCACGGCCAACCTCGGCGTCGGCTACAACAACGCCGCCTCGCACTACAGTCCCTTCGCCTCCGATAGCGGTTACAAGTCGCACCAGGGCATCCGCAGAAACCGCTACAGCACGTTCTCCAGCGGCATCAGCGTCTCCTGGGAACTCTTCTCCGGCGGCAGGACCTTCTTCAACATGCGCGCCTCCCAGGCCGCGATGGAACAGGCCGAGTACACGCTCGCCGACAAGTGGATCACCGTCATCAACGACGTCCGCACGGCCTATGAAAACTACATCGTCAGCCTCAAGACCGTCAAGCTCTACCAGAAGAACCTCGAGGCCGTCCGCAAGATGCGCGACCTGGTCGACGACGAATACGAAGCCGGCAACTGCGCCATCACCCGTGTGAACGAAGTCCAGCGCGAATTCGTCAACGCCGAGACCTCTCTCGCGCAGGCCGTCGTAAGCATGCACAACGCCAAGGCGCAGATCCTCGCCGCGACCAACGCAAACTGATCCGACCCAAAAACCGCAATCCTGAACACAATCCGCGGGCCCTCGTCGGCCCGCATCTTTTCATCATGCAGCACAGACTCAGATTCGCCCCGTCTCCGACCGGACAGGTCCACATCGGAAACATCCGCACCGCGATCTTCAACTGGCTTGCCGCCCGCCACATGGGCGGCAAGTTCATTCTCAGAATCGAGGACACCGACCTCGAACGCTCCACGAAAGAGGCTATCGACACGCTCCTCGAATGCATGGAGTGGCTCGGCCTCGACTACGACGAGGAGGTCCTCTACCAGACCACGCAGGCGCAGCACCACCTCGACGCCGCGAAGAAGCTCGTGTCGGAAGGAAACGCCTATCCGCTCGGACCCATCACGGAACACTCCCCGATCCTTTTCCGCATCCCCGTCTTCTGCGACGATTTCCCGTTCGTGCGCACGGTCGGCCCGGCCTCCTGCACGCTCGCCCCGGACACCGCGGTCGAGATCAACGGCGGCGGACTGAAGTTCACCACGCTTTCGCCGAAAGGCAAGCCGGTCGAAAACCAGGCGTGCCTCGCCGGATTCAAGGACCTCGCGATCCTCGACGCCTCCGGACAGACGCTCTTTACGCTCACGGACGACAAGCTCAATGAGATCCTGAACTACGGCGCGGCCGAGACCGTCGAACACGCCGCCTCCATGACGTTCACCCGCCGCGAGGTCTTCTACGACGACATGGTCAAGGGACACCTTTCCAAGCCGCTCGACAGCATGCGGGACTTCATCATTGTCCGCAGCGACGGCAGCCCGGTCTTCCACCTCGCGAACGTCTGCGACGACATCACGCAGGACATCACGCTCATCGTACGCGGCGACGACCATGTGGAAAACACCTACCGCCACCTTTTCATGTTCCAGACGCTCGGCGCGAAGGTCCCGTCCTACGCCCACCTGCCGATGATCGTGAACGCCCAGGGAAAGCCCTACAGCAAGCGCGACGGCGACGCCTTCGTCGGCGATTTCCGCGGCAAGGGCGTGCTCCCCGAGGCGCTGTTCAACTACCTCACGCTCCTCGGCTGGTCCTCCGGCGACAACCGCGAGAAGATGTCCCGCGAGGAACTCGTCGAGGCGTTCGACCTCGCCCGCGCCCAGCATTCGCCCGCGCAGTTCGACGCTGTGAAGATGGCGAACCTGAACGGGCAGTACATCGCTGCGCTCGATCCGGCGGTCTTCCGCCAGCGCGCCTGGGATTTCGCCGCCGCCTATCCGTGGCGGGAATCCGTCGACCGCGCGAAATTCGACGCCGTGGCGGACCTGATGCAGACCCGCACCAAGCTCATGACCGACCTGGCGACGTGGACCTATTTCTTCGCCGTCCCGGTCGACTACGATCCGAAGGGCGTAAAGAAATTCCTCACGCCGGAGCCCATGCGCGCCGCGCTGGCGAAGGCCGCCGATGCGTTCGATTCTCTCCCCGAAAACGATCCGAAGGCCGTCGAAGATGCGCTCCGCACCATCGAGACCGCCGACGGACTCTCCCAGTTCGCCCTCAACCAGCCCGTCCGCGTCGCCGTCTGCGGCGTCACTGTCGGCGCCAGTATCTACGAGACGGTCGTCTGCATCGGCGTGAAGGAATGCGCCCGCCGCATCCGGGCCGCCCTCGCCGCGACAGCCTAACCCCACGCCCAGGAGGACGCATGAACAACATCCCGGTTGAAAAACTCAAGCTCCGGCTGCTCGGCGATCCGATCCTGGCGGCGAAAGCGCGTCCGGTCGAACAGATCACCGAGGAAACGCAGCGCATTTCCGAGGCCATGCTCGACATCATGTACAAGTCCCACGGGATCGGCCTCGCGGGGAACCAGGTCGGGCTGCTCCAGCGCATCGTGACCATCGACATCGATCCGCCGACCGACGAGGAAGGCAACGAACTGCCTGTCCATTCCGAGGGAGAAAAGAAACTGCTTCCGCTGATGCCGATCACGCTGATCAACCCGGAGATCGTGTCGTACTCCGACAATCTCTGCCCGTTCGATGAAGGATGCCTGAGCGTGCCGGAGGTCTACGGCCGCGTCATGCGCAGCGATTCCGTCGTGCTCAAATCCATGCTCCTCGACGGCTCCGATTTCGTCCTCGAATGCGGCGGCCTGCTCGCACGCGTCGTCCAGCACGAGCTCGATCACCTCGACGGCATCGTGTTCGTCCAGAAGGTCGATCCGGACGTCTATCCCGGCATTTCCAAGCGCGTCGAAAAGATCATCAAGCGCAACGGCCCCCGCGGATTCAAAGTCAGGAGGCTCGTCTGACCATGCCTCTGCCCGGGACAAATACCGGGTCCGCGCCCGGCTTCCTTACCACCACCGCGCGTCTGTGCGCCGGAACGAAGATCCTGACCGAAATCTACGATTCTTCGCCCGCCCGCGCCATCTGGCGTTTCCTTCTGCTGACCATCCTCTGCGCCATCATGGCCTCGGTCGTCGGCACGTTTGTGCAGAAAGGCGTGTTCGAACGCGCCGGACGCAATCTCGACGAGGAGATCGGCGCCTTCGTAGTCACGCCGGAGACGATCTCGGTTCAGAAGGAACCGGATACGCCGCGCCGCTTCAAGCTGCCCTATATCACGCTGGAATACTACCCCGGAAACACGTTCGCGAGCGAGGATTTCAACGTCGGTCGCACCTCCGATCACGGCCTCGTCATTCTCCCCGGCGGCCTGGCTTCCTGGGCCTCGGTCAACTGGAAAGGCGAAGACCTTTTCTACTCCACCCTGTTGCCCGCGTCCATGCTTTACGCCTCGCTTTCCGAGGAGAAAGACGCCGGACTCAATGATGTCGGCGCGCACTGGGAGATGTTCTCCGGCCCCGGCTTCTCCGAAACGCTGAAAGAAAAGTTTGCCGCTCCCAAGGCAAAGACGGCGGACAAAGCTTCTCCGTCCGGGAATACGCCCGCGATCCTGACGACCGGTTCGCAGGCAGCCCGTTTCGCGGTTTCCCTGCTCTCCGCGATCATTCTGCTGACCACGTTCGTACGGAATTTCTTTGAGATCGGCCTGATCGTGCTGCTGGTGTCGCTGGTGCAGTACCTGCGCGCATCCACGCTGCCGAAAGGGATCATCTTCAAGAACGTCCTCACGATCATGGTCTACTCCACCTTCCCGGCGCAGATCGCCGCCACGCTGTTCGATGCCGCAGGCGGGGACAGATACATTCAGTTCCAGTTTCTTTTCGTCGGAATCTTCTTCGTCTACCAGCTTTTCGCGTTCCGGGCCGTCATGAAGAAGGTCTGTCCGCAGATCGAACGGAAGAACGACGATTTCGACGACTCCGATTTTTAACCGCCTGTCGAAAGGAGACAGCCTCATGAACAAAACGCTTGAACACTGCCGGATCCAGAACTGGTATCCGCGCCTCTCCGTATATTCCCTGCCCACCAACTTCGTGTTCCTGATGGACATCGAGATCAAGGCGCTTCAGGAAGGCGACGCGGAATCCGGCATCGCAAAAAACGTGATCGACCGCCTCGAAAGCGCCATGAGCAAATTCCCGTTCACGCGCTTCGTGGGAACCGACCTCGTCGCCCCGACCGACACGGTCCGCTTCGAGGAGAAACGCGGTGCGGTCCGGTCTGCAAACAGCGCCTGGTATTTCCTGACCCAGAGCGCGAAGGTGCGGAACGCCGCCCAGAACGGCATGGTCTCCGCCCTCTGCGTCCGCCCGTTCCGCCGTATGGACTCCGCCCGCGAATTCCGTCTCTTCGTGAAGAACGGCAAACTGCGCGCGATGAGCCAGTACTGGATGACGCGTAATTATCCGCGTCTGGAGAAGAACCGCGAAAAGTACTGGACGCTCGCCGTCGATTTTATCGACAAGAACTTCTGGGTGCTCCCCGAACCGGACATCGTGCTTGATATCTACTTCACATCCAAGGACGAAATCCTCGTGATCGACCTGAACCCGTTCGGTCCGCCCACCGATCCGAAGATGCTCAACACATGGGATCAGGACTGGCTGAACTCCATGGGGATGAAGCTCATCCCGCCGCCGACCGCGATTTCCGGCGACATCAACGTCTCGTTCTGAAGCGTCTTTTTCCGTCCGCGGACATCCGAAAAAAAGTTTTTTGGAATACGGGGTTGATTCCTTTTCCCCCTATGCTATATTAATAAAAACGTTATTCAGTCTTCCTGCTCCAATCCCATCCCGCAAGCCGAACGCGGGAGTCAAAAGAAAGGTCAGCTTCCTATGAATACGAAAACAAACAAAACCGCCATCGAAGCTTTCTGTCTGATTCTTTTCCTGGTGCTTCTCGCCGGAACGACAAGCGCATCCGAGATCTACGACTTCAATCCCGGCTGGATGTTCCTGCAATCGGACCATCAGATCGCCCCGAGGGAATACAAGGAGCACAAAAGTATCTGGGCCGGAGCAAAGGCCGCCACATCGGACGTCGTCTGGCCGTTCACCTCGCTCGAATTCGATGAAGACGAATTCCGTCCCGTCAATCTGCCCCACGACTGGGCTGTCGAGGACGGCTTCTATCCGGAGGAGGACGGCGAACAGGGTTACCGCAAACGCGGCTGGGGATACTACCGCAAACGCTTCTTCGTGCCGTCCTCATGGAGAAACAAACGCGTGGAGCTTCAGTTCGGCGGTGTCGCCACGCATTCGACGTTCTGGATCAACCAGATGCTCTTCCACCACAACTACAGCGGATACAATACCATCACCATCGACATCACCCCGGCTTTGATGTTCGGACGCGACAATCTGATCGCGATCGAAGTCAACGCCGCCGTTTTCGAGGGCTGGTGGTATGAGGGAGCCGGCATCTACCGCGACGTTAAGCTCATCGTCAGCGATCCGGTCCGTATCGCCACGGAGGCGGGCGTATCGGTCAGCGCCGAAGTCAAAATCGACGGCTGGAATGTCGAAGGGCAAGTGAATCTCATCAATGATTCCATCTCGGAAGTGTCTCCCATGCTGGATGTCGAAATCCTCGATCCCCTCGGAAAAACGGTCGAGTCCAAACGGTTCCTCCCGAATCTTCAGCCGAACCAGACTGTTCAGATCCCGTATTCCATCCGCGTCGGCTCGCCAAAGACATGGTCGCCCGACACCCCCCTGCTCTATCAGCTTAAAGTCACGCTCAAAGACGGGAATCGCGTCTTCGATGAAAAGACCGTCAACTTCGGGTTCCGCACGTTCAAGTTCGATTTCACGAACGGGTTCTCGCTCAATGGAAAACCGATGAAGATCAAAGGCGTCTGCAATCACCAGGACCATGCCGGCGTCGGGGCCGCTGTCCCCGCCGCGATCGAGGAATTCCGGATCAAAAAGCTCAAGGAAATGGGCGCGAACGCATACCGCTGTTCCCACAATCCCCCGAGCGAAAACATCCTTGACCTCTGCGACAAATACGGCCTTCTCGTCATTGATGAAAACCGGGCGTTCAATGCGTCCCCGGAGAATCTGAACTACCTGCGCGGGCAAATCCGCCGCGACCGGCATCATCCTTCGATCATCGCCTGGAGCATTTTCAACGAAGAACCCCTGCAAGGGGAATTGCGCGGACAGGAGATCGCCCGTGCGCTCGTCGATACGGTCAAATCCGAAGATCCGACGCGTCCCGTCCTCGCGGCCATGAACGGCGGGTTCTTCTCTGAGGACAGCGCCCGCAACGTCCTTGACATCGTCGGATTCAACTACCAGTACGGCAACATCGACAAGTTCCACGACAAATATCCGAACATTCCAATCCTGCTCACGGAAGGCGCCAGCGCATTCGAGACGCGCGGCGAGTTCGTCACGGACAAGGAAAAGAATATCGCTTCCTCCCTTGACGTGTTTGCCGCCGACTGGGGCACCACGCACCGCAAGGACTGGGAAACCGTCACGAAACGCCGTTTCCTCGCCGGAACGTTCGTCTGGACCGGATTCGACTACCACGGAGAACCTACGCCCTTCAACAATAAATTCCCGGCGAACAGCAGCTATTTCGGCTGCATGGACCTCTGCGGCTTCCCGAAGACCGCCTACTACATCCGGCAGGCGCAGTGGATTGACAAGCCCGTCCTTCATGTCGCTCCGCACTGGAATCTGGAAGGCAAGAACGGACAGGAAATCGACGTCTTCTGCGCAACGAACGTGGAGGAAGTCACGTTCATCCTCAACGGGAAAGACCTCGGCACATTCAAGGTCGATCCGGTCGACATGCTGACGCAGAAAGTCAAGTATGAACCTGGCACCCTGCTCGCCATCGGCAGAAAAGGCGGACAGGAAGTCATCCGCACGCAGGTCGAAACCTCCGGCAAACCGGTCTCTCTCGTGCTCGTCCCCGACCGCACAGAAATGAAGGCGGACGGGCGCGACGCCGTCCCCGTCACGGTCTATGCCGTCGACGCATCCGGACGCATCGTCCCGAATGCAAACGTCCCCGTCGAATTCGAGGTGTCGGGCCCCGGACGCAACATCGGCGTCGGCAACGGCGATCCCAACTGCACGCTCAGCGAAAAAGCGAATTCCCGTCCGCTCTTCAACGGTTATGCCCAGCTCATCGTCCAGGCCGAACGCAGCACCAAAAAAGGCACGATCGAGATCACGGCAAAAAGCGAGGGACTCAAGTCCGCCTCGTGCTCCATCAAAACGACCGTCTCCACGACCGCGATTCCCGTTGTCGAAGGATTTACGAACCGTGAGATCGCCGTCTCCGGCTGGCGGGTCTCCCTTCCTTCCACGGAAAAACCCCTTCTTCTCTCGGGAAACTCCGGCGGTGAGCTCAGCAATCTCTCGCCGGTCAATCTCGGCAATGTGCTCGTCCTCAAACCCAAAACATGGATCGCCTATTATACGAGTGCCAAGCTTCCCGCGAGCATCAAAGAAAAAGGCGGTTCCCTCTGCTTCAAGAACATGACGGGAAAAGGCCAGATCTATGTCAACGGCGAAATGCTCTTTGAAAAGAAGGCCACGGCCGCCGAGGATATCGTCGTCCCCCTGAAAAGCGGACTTGAGAGAATTGAGCTCAACATCCTCATGCAGCCCGACCCGAAGGGGCATCTCCTCCTCGGAGACATGGTTTTCGTCACGCAGGAAAAGCTCAAGAAGTCTTCCAGCAAGTAATTGCACCCCATTCTCATTACGGTCCCCGATATGATTCAGAACACGCCCAAAGGGCTCCGCCTCCAGATCGGTTTCTTCGGCAGACGCAACGCCGGAAAATCTTCGTTGCTCAACGCGCTCGCCGGACAGGACGTCGTCATCGTATCCGACGTGCCCGGCACCACCACCGATCCCGTCGAAAAGCCCATGGAGCTGCCTCCGCTCGGGCCCGTGCTCTTCATCGACACCGCCGGGCTCGACGAGGACCCGACCGCGCTCGGCGGAATGCGCGTCGAAAAGAGCCGCCGCATCTTCGACCGGACCGACCTCGCGCTGATCGTGACCGACAGCGGCTGGAACGACACAGAGGAAGACGTCCTCTCTTTCTTCAAAGAACGCTCCACGCCGCTGATCGTGGTCTTCACGAAAGCCGATGTCTCCGCGCCTGATCCGGCTCTTGTTTCCCGCCTCGACGCGGAAAAGATCCCGCACGTCGAAGTCTCTGCACAAACAGGAACCGGGCTCGCCGCACTCCGCGCCGCGCTCGTCAATGCCGCCCCGGAAGGTTTCCTCGGCGCGCGTCCCATGCTCGGCGACCTCATCGCGCCGGGCGACTCCGTTCTGCTCATCACCCCCATTGACAAGGAAGCGCCGAAGGGCCGCATGATCCTGCCGGAAGTCCAGGCCATCCGCGACACGCTCGATCACGACGCGCTCTGTCTGTGCGTGACCGAACACCATATCGCGGACATGCTCGCCCGCCTGAAAACGCCGCCTGCTCTCGCCGTGACCGATTCCCAGGCGTTCGGCATCGCTTCGCGCTCCGTGCCGCCCGAAATCCCGCTCACTTCCTTCTCCATCCTGCTCGCGCGCATGAAAGGCGACCTGGCAGCATGCGCCGCCGGGGCGGCAGCGATCGACCGTCTGCACGACGGCTCGCGTGTGCTTGTGGCGGAGGCCTGCACGCACCACCCCATCGGCGACGACATCGGACGCGTGAAGCTCCCGCGCTGGATTCGCGAATACCGCCACACGGACGGCATTGAGTTCACCATGGCAGCCGGAGCCGATTTCCCCGACGACCTCACGCAATACGACCTGGTACTCCACTGCGGCGCATGCACGTTCAACCGCCGCGCCGTCCTGTCCCGCATCCTGCACTGCCGCGAACAGGGCGTCCCGTTCACAAATTACGGCGTCGCCATCGCGCATATCCACGGCATCCTCGAACGCGCCCTCTCCCCCTTCCCCGATGCGTACGAGGCGTTCAAAGCCGCCGCAAGCGGAGGCCGCACCTGATCCGGCGCGGACGGCGACCATGCCGCAACTCCAAAGACAATCGACGGACGCCTCGCCGTCCGTCCGGCTTTCAGGCGGAAACACCCCCGATTTCACCAGGACCTGGAAACGCCAGCTCTGCATGATCTGGAGCGCGCAATTCCTGTCCGCCATCGGCTTCTCCTTCGGCCTGCCGTTCATCTCCTACCTGATGCAGGAGGACATGGGCGTCACGGATAAGGCCGAGCTCGCCTACTGGGTCGCCGCGTTCAGCGCCGCCTGCCCGCTCACCATGATGTTCTTCTCCCCCATCTGGGGCGCGCTCGGCGACCGCTACGGACGCCGGAAGATGCTTCTGCGCTCCTACATCGGCGGAGCGGTGGCGGTCGGGCTCATCAGCGTGGCGCAGACGCCCCTGCAGCTGGTCCTGCTGCGCGTCATCCAGGGAGCCTTCTGCGGCACCATGTCCGCCTCGCAGGCGCTCATTTCCACGCAGACCCCGCGCGAACACACCGGATTCGCGCTCGGCGCGCTGAACAGCGCCATGTTCTCCGGTACCATCGCCGGGGCGTTCGCGGGCGGCTACGTGGCCGAACTCGCCGGATACCGCCTGGCTTTCGCGATCTCCGCCCTCTGCTTCGTCCTGTCGTTCGTCGCGGTCTTCTTCTTCTCCCGCGAATACTACACGCCGCCGCCAGGGAAAACCTCCGGGATACGCGGCATGCTTCATGCGATCCGCCCCGAAACAGCCCAGCTCGCGCTCAACCTGCCCATCCTGCTCATCATGGGTCTGGTCATGTTCTCCCGTTCGTTCGACGCGTCGTTCGTCCCGCTCTTCGTGCAGGACCTGCACGGCAGCATCGAGGGCGCGTCGAAGATCACGGGCGCGCTTTCCGGCCTCTGCGGCCTCGCGGGCGTCGTGTCCGGGTTCCTGCTCGGATATCTGGCCGACCACTATCCGCCGGGCCGTCTGGCGGTCATCTCGTCCGTCCTGACCGCCGCCTTCATGTTCTCCATTTCGTTCGTCTGGGGGCTCGCCGCGCTCTTCGTGCTGCGGTTCGCCATGATCTTCATGGGCAGCGGCATCGAACCCGCCATGCAGATATGGCTCGCGAAAAAGACCGACGAACGTTCCCGCGGGCAGATGTTCGGCTGGGCGTCCGCTATGCGTTGCCTCGGCCTCGGGCTCGCCCCGCTCGCGGGCGGTCCGATCGCGGCCAATCTCGGCATCCGCGCCGTTTTCGCGGGCGGTTCGGTCTTCTTTCTCCTGACCGCGGCCTTCATCTATCTGGCCATGAGGCACTACCGGGAAATCTGATCCTCTCCCTTTTTTCTTTTCTCTTACAGCATGATCTCGAATTCGGAGACCGCCGGGCCGGGCTTCGCGGCGTCCGCCGGACCGAACGTAATCCGGAAGAACAGCCCCTCGAACTTGCCGTCCATCGGAACGACTTTCTCCCGGAAGGTCCCCTTGACCTCGCCGACCGGAGTCCAGGATTCCTGATCCAGCGAGCAGTCCACCTTGAATGTGTATTCCGCTTCGGAGTTGAAGACGATGCGGATTTTTTTCGGCTTGATAATGCGTTCGGCGGAGACCGTCAGGAAACACTTGTCGCCGGACGCGGCCTGATAGAACGTCTCGGGACGTCCGTCGACGGCGCAGATCGCGGAGTGTCCGGGGACGGATTCCGAGGCAAGCGTAGGCTTGTCGAGCGCCATGTTCAGCGGTTTGTCGATCGGCTTCGTGCCGATCAGCTCGCCCGTGAATTTGACGTACGGACGGCTCTCGATGACCGGGGTTTTGCCGGGCTGGAATCCGGGGCCGCGTGTGGACGTAATCTCAATGCGCCCGGATTCAAGGCCGGGCGAAGTCGCCTCAATGACGGTGGTCCCGCTGTAGTAGGAACGGAAGTCGATGGAGCACTTGCCGTCGCGGATGGCGATGTCGGAATCGTTTTTGAACGTGATGGAGCGTCCGGTGGGGAATTCGCCGGGACCGGAGACCACGCGGAACGTCACCTCGGGGGAATTGCTGAGTTCTTTACCCTCGGCATTGACGATCGTCGCGATCAGCTGCACGTCGTCGGTACCGTCGGCGAACATGGATTTCTTGTCGGAGGTCAGGACGATCTTCGCCGGGGTGCCCTCGACGGGCCATTCCGGGTGCTTCACGCCGCCGAACACCTCGCGGTAGTAGTACCAGCGGCGTTTGGGCAGGCGGAAATAGTCCATGACGCCCATCCAGCCGAATCGGCCGCCCATGCTGCCGTGGTCGATGCCGCACCAGATGACCTCGCCGCTGCGCCAGTCGTATTCCTTTTTGCCGGTGATGTGGCTGACGGATTCGTAGCCGGCGTCGAACTTGCCGGGCCGGATCTCCATGGCGGAGCCGACCGCGCCGTATTCGCTGACCACGTTCGGCAGGCCGGGATTCTGGTATTCGCGGATGTATTCGCCGTCGCCGTTGTATCCGGCGATGTCGCTGCAATGGTCCACCTGGCCGCGCTGGGCCCCGCCGACCGCCGCCAGACGGGTCGGGTCGGCCTCATGCGCGATCTTCGTGAGGCGGCGCAGGAAATCGCGCACCTTCGTCATCACGCGTCCGTCGGAGAAGAACACCTCGTTGCAGAGGCTCCAGCACACGATGGACGGATGGTTGCGGTTGATGCGGATCATGTCGCGCAGACTGCGGATCACGGATTCCTCGAACGGGATCTGGTCGGCCTCTTCCACGGGGTACGCGCTCGCGCCGCCCCAGATCGTCGGGCCGCCCATGCCAGTCGTGCCCCAGAAGCAGTTTTCGCTCCAGAACATCATGCCGATGCGGTCGCAGGCGTCCGCGAACGCCGGATGGTGCGGATAGTGGCAGCCGCGGATGAAGTCGAATCCGGCTTCCTTCATGTAGCGCACGTCGCGTTCGAATCCGGCGTGGGTGACGGCGTCGCCCCAGCCCGCGCGGTCCTGATGCACGTTCGCGCCGTGGAAATACCGGTTCTTGCCGTTGAGGAAGAACCCCTGGTCGGCGGTCCACTTGACCGTGCGGAATCCGAAGTTGTCGGAGTAGCGGTCGTAGAAGAGCGAGGTGTTCGCGTCGACCACGGTGGTCTCGGCGCGGTACAGGTTCGGCGTCTCGGGTGACCACCATTTGGCGTCCTTCACCTGCGGCGTGACGATCTCGACCTCCATGAGGGCATTCGGTGTCAGCTTAATGCCGTTTTTCGACGCCTGCGCCACGAGTTTGCCCTCCGGGTCGTAGATGCTGGTCGCCACGTTGATCGTGCGCTCCTCGTCCGACTGGTTGCGGATTTCGCTGACCACACGGACGGACGTGTCGCCCTCTTCCAGTTTCGGCGTGGTGATCGCCATGCCGTACCACGCCACATGGACGTCCCGCTTCACGACGAGCGACACGTCGCGGTAGATGCCGCCGGAGAACGTATGCTCGCCCGCACGCGGGGCCAGGCGCGGATTCCAGTTGTTGTTCACGCGCACGGCGATGATGTTATCGCCGTTGACCATCTGATCGGTGAAGTCGACCTCGAATCCGGTGTAGCCGCCCTCGTGATGCCCGGCGAGCTTGCCGTTCACATACACGTCCGCGACCTGGAAGACGCCCTTGAAGTCCAGATAATACCGGTATCTCTTGTCCTCCGCGGCAACGACCTGTCCGTCTTTGATGACGAAATCCACGTTCGAGATATGGATTTTCTTCCGATACCAGCCGTCGCCGGTATAGAAACGGTCCGAGAGAAAATACGGCAAACTGAACGAGTGCGGGATATGGGCGAGTTCCCACTTGCTGTCGTCGAGGTCGACCGCCTGCCCGTTCTCGACCGATCCGAGCTTGAATTTCCATTCGGCGTTGAGGTTGGAAACCACCCGGCCGGAAAGCGGCGGCTTCTTGCCCGCCGCAACAAAAGGCATATCCGCACCGACGGCCTGCGCGTTCGCCTGAGCGGCGCCGAGGATCATGATTCCGGCGCAGAGGACCGCGCCGACCCAATGACGATGAAACATTTTCATATAACTGAATCCTTTTCTGTTTTCTCCGGTCGGCATCAGGCACCTCCCGGAAACGTTATGATTCATGTGTCGCATGTTACAATATTCGCTTAGCAGCAAAAAAACAAATATCTTTCCCGCATTTTTCAGGCGAAGACGGGAGGTTTTACGTCTTTTTTCACGTCAAAGACGTTAATCATAACGTTCGCGGAAACAAAAAATGGCATAAGCGAAAAACGTCCCGTGCCATGCATTCCCCCCATAACCCGTCGTCCCCGAAAAACCGTTTCCCCCCGAAAACGGTCATCCGGCCCCCCTGACGGCGGACTCCAATGCAAGGCATCGTGCGGATCGTTCATCCTGTCCCGGGATTCCCCCGATTCCGTGATTTCCGGGCCAGGACCGCTTATGCCGGAAAGAAGGATCGCTCCCCCTCTCGCTGTTACTATACCATGCGTCCCGGCGTGAATCAAACGCGGAAACGCCGCCGAACGCGAGAAAAAAAGCTCCCGGGCCCATTTTTTCCAAGGTGGTCAGATTTGCTGGTCAAGTTTTATGGCTCCCGACGCATCCGCGCAAAAAGAAAACCGCACCCGGAACGGTATCCGGATGCGGCATGGTTCTGTTTTCTGTTCCGTCCGTTCAGGTCGGACGGGATCCGCTCATTTTGGCAGAAGGAATCCCGGAACCGGGATCTGCTGGCCCTGGTACATATTCATGTACTGCGCGAAGAGCAGATAGGCGATGAAGCAGACGCAGATGAGCGTAAGGATGGAAAGCGTGAGGAAGAACCAGTTCGGCTCGTCGGCGGAAGTGACCGGCGCCTTCTGCTTTTTCACCTTCGGCAGCTTGCCTTTTTTCTTGTCGTCCTCAGGAACGGCTTCCGGCACGGGAGTCGGGGTTTCGACCGGAGCGGCGACCGGGGGCTGTTCCGCCTGCTGGGCGGCTTCCGCAGGCTTCTGCTCCTCCTGCTTCTGCTGGGGAGCCTGCGGCGGCATATTCGGGATGTTCAGGCCGGGGATGATGTTTTTCGGAAGCTCCTTCGGCTGGGACGGCTGTTTTTTCAGCTTCAGCGTGAGCTTGCGTTCCGGCGGAACCGGGGCTTCGCCGACCTTCTTGGCGGGTGCGGCGGAGGATTCCGCTTCCGGCTTCTTCAGCTGGACGGTCGGGGTCGAGGATTCCGGCTTCTTCAGCTGGATCGTCGGGGTCGAGGATTCCGGCTTCTTCAGCTGGATCGTCGGGGTCGAGGATTCCGGTTTCTTCAGCTGGATCGTCGGGGTCGAGGATTCCGGTTTCTTCAGTTGGATCGTCGAAGTGGAAGGCGCGGATTCCACCGGCTTTGCGGTCGGGATGCCGGTCGGGGTTTCCGCGGCTTTCGGCACGATCTTGATCGCGGGCTTCGCTTCGGACGACGCCGGAGCACCGGCGGGCGCGGCGGTCGGCGGACGGAGCCGGATGGTCTGCTTGATGCCGGGGACGGCCGCAGCAGGCGACGGCGAGATACGGGCCGCGGGTTCCGCAGACGCGGCGTCGGCTGCAGCACCTGTTGCAGCAGGCGCGGCGGCATCGGCGGCAGGCGCGGGCGGAGTCATCGGTTTGAGTTTGATCGTAGCGCGCGGACGAACGTCCTCGGGGGTATTCGGGGTCGGGGTATCGGAAGTCGGATCTGCCATGTCTGTTTCCTTCAAAGGTGGTTCAAAAATACATCAATACAAAAGGAAATATATCACGCTATCGCGGAAAGACAAGTTATTTTTCGGTTTTTTGCCGAAAAAATCCGTAAAAAACTAAATCGACGGGGCTTCTTCCACCCGGACGATTCAGGAGCATCAGACCGCATCGGACACGGCCTGCCCCGGTTCGTCCGGCTTCAAGTCCGGTCGTTCGATGCGGACACGGGTGATGCGGCGGCCTTCGAGCGCCTGCACGGTGAAACGCAGTCCGCCGATTTCCGCGACGTCGCCGGGCTTCGGGATGTCGTCCAGTTCCGCCATCAGCAGTCCGCCCACGGTGTCCGGGCGTTCGTCCTCCGGCAGTTTGCAGTTCAGATCGCGTTCGACCTCGGAGATGCGGACAAGCCCGCCTGACTCCCAGATCGTTTCGGAAACGCGGATCAGCGATTCCTCCGGCTTCCGCGGATGGAGCGAGCCGACGAGTTCCTCCAGCAGGTCGTCGCGCGTGACCACGCCCGCCGTGCCGCCGAATTCATCCAGCACCACCGCGATCTCGAACTGTTCGCGCTGCATGTCATGCAGCACCTGCTGAACGGACGCGCCCTCCGGCACGAAGTGAGGTTTCCGCATGACGGCGGCCGGAAGCGGCGACTGCCCGTTTTTGAGCTTGCTCCGGTAGTAGTCCGAGGCATACAGGACGCCGATGACCCGGTCAATGGCCCCTCGGTACACGGGATAGGCGGAAAAGTTCTTTTCGATCAGGAGACGTTCGATTTCAGCGGGCTGCGCGCCGGCCTCGATGGCGCAGACGGCCCCGCGCCGCGTCATGATCTCGCCGCAGGTGATGTCGTCCAGCTCGAAAACGTTCTGGATGATGCGGCGTTCGTCGGCGTCGATGAGGCCGTCCTTCTCGCCCATGTTGATGAGCGAACGGATCTCCTCCTCCGTGACCTTGTCGGTGTTTTTCGCGGCCCCGAACGGCATCATGACGAGCTTGACCGAATTGTTCAGCAGCCACACCAGCGGCGAAGCGCCCCGCGCAAGCAAATGAATCGGAATCGCGGAGTTCAGCGCGACGAACGACGTGTAGCGGAGGGCGATCTGCTTCGGCACGAGCTCGCCGAAGACCAGCGAGAAATATGCCAGGATCAAGGTGATGAGCACCACCGAAATATGGTCGATCACGTTGAATGGCAGTCTGGTGAAGCCGGCATCATACACCTTCTGTGCGATCGGATCGGAAAACGTGTCGGCGGCGAATGCGCTGGCGAGGAATCCGGCGAGCGTGACGCCGACCTGGACCGTGGCCAGAAAACGTCCCGTATCCGAGGCAAGCGAGGCAAGGATCCGGCCGCGTTTGCCTTCCTTCGACAGCAGTTCCAGCGTGACTGGTTTCAGGGAGATCAGAGCAGCTTCCGCGGCGGAGAAAAAAGCGTTGCACAAGACAAGGATGGCGAGAAAAACAAGAGGCAGTATCAAAGAGGGATCCGGGGTTTCCGTTTTCAGTTCATGGGGAGGTCCCTGGCAGGGACAGAATAATAAAATACAGGAAAAAGGCGGAAAGTCAAGTTTTTTTCTTGACTTTTCGGAAAAATGGCTTATTGTTCTATGATTTTATTTGCGGGTTCGCTTTTCCTGCCTGACAGGCGGATCCCGCTCCGGCACCGTTCATTCACTTTTCGCAATAAAGGAAACGCCCATGAAACACACGAAACAACGTCTTGCCTCGATCCTGCTCGGCATCGGCATGCTTTTCAGCGCCTCGGCGTCCGTTCACGCGCAGTCGCACTGGATGGACAAGGTCACGCTCTACTTCCCGAACCGCGTCCTGGATCTCCTCGACGTGTTCACCCTCAATATCGGCGTCGGTCTCACCGCGCACGCCAGCCTCCGCGCCACGCACGAAGTCGAGATCGGCGGCGGCTACTCCGCCACGGCGCAGATGATCAAGGACCACAACCGCCAGTACGGATTCGCCCGCAGAAACGGTATCTACAGCGGCATCGGCCCGTTCGTCGCCACGGATATGGAACGCCGCCCGGCGTTTCTGCTCGCAAAGGAATACTGGTGGGACAAGGACGGCCTCGTGACGCCTTCCGATGAGGTCCCCTTCCTGCCGAAGGAAGGCGCGGTCGACTTCTGGGAGATCGGCGGCTCGCTCGGCCTCGCCGTGATCGAAGCTGACGTTTCGATCCACCCGGTCGAAATCCTCGACGCCGTGCTCGGCTTCTTCTTCCTCGACATCACCGACGACGACCTCACGTTCGAAAATTTCCGCTGAGCCGGGGCACGATCATGGCAATGCTTGAAATCCACGGCGCCTCCAAATCCTACGGCAAGACGCCCGTCCTGCGCGGCATCGACCTCTCCGTCGAAGCCGGCGAACTCATGTTCCTGCTCGGCCCCTCCGGCTGCGGCAAATCCACGCTCCTGCGCATCGTCGCCGGGCTCATCCGGCAGGACGCGGGCTCGGTCGTCCTCGCCGGACGCGACGTCTCCGCCCTGCCCCCGGAATCCCGCAACACCCCGATGGTGTTCCAGAACTACGCGCTCTGGCCGCACCTGAACGTCGCTGAAAACATCGAATTCGGCCTCAAGATCAAGAAGCTCCCTCGCGAGGAAATCAGGAAGACCGTCGGCGAGATGCTCGAAGTCGTCGGCATGTCCGAGTTCGTGAAACGCAAAGTCAACGAGCTCTCCGGCGGCCAGCAGCAGCGTGTCGCGCTCGCACGCGCCCTCGCGCTCAGAGGCGATATCCTTCTCCTCGACGAACCGCTTTCCAACCTCGACGCACGTCTCCGCGACCTCATGCGCACCGAGATCCGGCGCATCTGCAAGGAACGCAACCTCACCGCGCTCTACGTCACGCACGACCGCCGCGAAGCGCTCAGCGTGGGCGACCGCATCGCCGTCATGAAGGACGGCGTGATCCTCCAGCTCGATGCCCCGCGCACGCTCTACACGCGCCCCGCGAACAAGTTCACGGCGTCGTTCCTCGGCGACGCCGACTTCCCCGAGGCGAAGTGCCTGCGCATTGAAAACGGTTTCGCAACCTTCTGCACGCCGCTGGGCGAACTTCGCGTCCGCCTCGAAGGACAGCCCGTTCAGCCCGCGCCCGATACCGTCTGCACGCTCATGATCCGCCCGGAGGCGGTTCGTACCGACATTGATTCCGCGTCCGCCAACGCCTTCCCGTGCATCGTCCGCGACAGCGTCTTCCTCGGCGAAACGACCGGGCTCACGCTGGATGCCTCCGGTTTTTCGCTTCATGCGAGCGAATCCGCCGCGCCCGAACGACACCCCGGCGACCGGATCACATGCTCCGTTCCGCCGGACGCGATCGCAATTCTCCCGCCCGACAACGCCCGCTGACGCCGGAGCCCCCAATGAAACGTCTCGCCCTCGCGCTGGCAGTCCCCGTTCTGCTCATCATCCTCCCGTTCGTGCTCCGGCCGTCCGCCGACTGGAGTCCGTCCGCGCCCGAACGCCTCGTAGTCATCACGCCGAACTCGGAACAGATCAAGTACGAGTTCGAACACGCGTTCCGCAAGTGGTACAAGGAACACCGCGGGCGCGACATCATGTTCGACTGGCGCAGCCCGGGCGGCACCAGCGACATCGTGAGGTACATCAACGACCGGTTCGAGGCGGAATTCCGTCTGTATGCGCTCGAGAACGGAATGGAATGGGACCGCGACACGGCGGCGGCGTTCAAAAACTCCAAGTTCACGGCGGACGACCACCCCGCCCGCAAGCTCCTGCTCGAATCCGACATCGGCATCGGCATCGACCTTTTCTTCGGCGGCGGCACCTACGATCAGGCGAAATTCGCCTCGATCGGCTACGCGGTCGACGCGGGCGTGAAGGAACGCCACCCGGACTGGTTCACCGACGACGTCATCCCCATGAACTTCGCGGGCGAGCAGATTTACGATCCGCAGGGACGCTACTACGGCTACTGCCTCTCCTCGTTCGGCATCGCGTACAATTTCCGGCGCATCCGCGAGCTCGGCATCGAGCCGCCGCAAAACTGGATCGACCTCACCGATCCGGCGTATTTCGGCACGCTCGTGCTCGCCGACCCGACCAAATCCGGCTCCATCACCAAGTGTTACGAAATGATCATCCAACAGGCCATGGCCGAGCTCGGCCCGGAACAGGGCTGGCTTGAGGGGTTCCGCCGCGTGAAGCTCCTCACCGCGAACGCGCGGTCCATCGCCGACTCCGCGGGCAAGGTCGTCCGCGACGTTTCCTCGGGCGAGGCCGCGGCGGGCGTCTGCATCGACTTCTACGGGTTCAGCGAGGCCGAATGGTCCCGCCAGAGGACAGGCGAACCATCCATGACCTACGTCATGCCGCGCGGAGGAACCGCCGTGACCGCCGACCCGATCCAGCTTCTGCGCGGCGCGCCGAATCCCGATGCCGCAAAGGATTTCATCGACTTCCTGCTCTCGAAGGAGGGCGCGGCGATCTGGCTGCTGAAACCCGGCACGCCCGGCGGCCCGGAAAAGTACGTTCAGCTCCGGCCGACCGTCCGGAAGGACTCTCCGCTTGAGCTCCCGAAAGAACAGCTCGCCCTGCCCGATTACCGTCCCTACGACCTCGGCGGCACGTTCGAATACCGGTCCGACTGGACGGGGCGTTATTTCAGCCTCATCCGCGTGCTCATCAAATGCGCCGCGCTCGACCCGGAGGACGACCTGCGCGCCGCATGGAAAGCCATCCTCGAAAACGGCGGCCCGGAGGCCAATCCCGAGGCAATGGCCGAACTCCTCGCGCTCCCCGTGCCGTATGAATCCGCCGCGGACGAATCGAAAGCGTTGAGCGGCACGCCAGCCGAAGCCGCCGCCGCACGCACCCGCTGGACTGAGGCCGCCCGCGCAAACTATCTGCGCGCCGCCGAGCTCGCCCGGAAGAAAGGAGCCGCGTCGAGATGAAACGCCTCCTCTCCGTCTTCCTGGCGCTGGCCGTCCTGACCTTCTTCGCGCTGTTCCTCTTCCTGCCGCTCTTCACGGTCGTGGCGGAGGGCTGCGACCCGGCAGTCATGCGCGAGGTCTTCCGCAGCCGCCTGTACCTCCAGGGCATGATGAACTCGCTCGCGCTCGCGGTCGTGACCACGGCCATCGTCTTCCTGATCTCCATCCCGCTCGCCGCGCTCTACGACAAGTACGATTTCCCCGGCAAGGCCGCGTGCTCCGTGCTGATGATGGCGCCGATGATCCTGCCGCCGTTCGTCGGCGCGCTCGGATTCCAGCAGCTCCTCGGCCACTACGGCCTCCTGAACAGCCTCCTCGGCGCTGTCGGACTGCCCCCGGTCGACTGGCTCGGCGGCAGCGGCAGGTTCTGGAGCGTATGCATGATCCAGGCGCTCCACCTGTATCCAATCGCCTATCTCAACCTCATCACGGCGTTCGCGAACATCGACCCGTCCCTGCTCGAATCCGCCCGCAACGCCGGCGCCGGGCCGTGGGAGAGGTTCCGCCGCATCACCCTGCCCATGCTCAAGCCGGGACTCCTCGCTGGCGGCAGCATCGTCCTCATCTGGGCGTTCACCGAACTCGGCACGCCGCTCATGTTCGGATACAACACCGTGACCCCGGTCCAGATATTCAACGGTGTCACCGAACTCGGCACCAATCCCGCCGCGTACTCCCTCGTCATCGTCACGCTCGCCGTCTCCTGCCTGCTCTACCTCGGCGCAAAGCTCCTGCTCGGACACGGCGCGGCGGCCTCGGCCGCAAAGGGCACACCGGGCGCTTCCGCGCGAAAACTGAACGGTCCCGGCCGCTGGCTTCCGCTCGCGGTCTTCATCGGATTCACGTTCGTCGCCTCGCTGCCGCACATCTGCCTGGTGCTGATCGCGTCCTCCGCGAGCTGGAGCGGGACGATCCTGCCGGAACACTTCTCGCTGATGCACTACCGCAACGCGCTCGGCGACCATCTGGTCGTGCCGAGTATCGTGAACAGCCTGAAATACGCGCTTCTTGCCACGGCTCTGGCGCTGGCCGCGGGCGTGCTGACGGCGTTCCTCACCCGGCGCGCCAAGCTCAAGTTCGGCTGGATGCTCGACCTCGTCGCCATGACCCCGCTCATGATCCCCGGCGTCGTGATGGCCGTCGGATTCCTCGGCATGTCCATCCGCTACCAGTGGGCCCGCATGCTGTTCGATCCCGTCGCCAATCCGGTCTTCCTGCTCGCCATCGCCTATGCCGTCCGGCGCGTGCCGTATGTGCTGCGCTCCGTCGCAGGCGGGCTCGACCAGACGCCGGAGGAACTCGAACGCGCCGCGCGGAACGCCGGAGCGGGATACGGACGCACGATCCTGAAGGTCACGCTCCCGCTGGTGGCGGCGAATCTGGTCGTCGGCGCGCTGTTCGCGTTCAGCTTTTCCATGATGGAGGTCTCCGATTCGCTGATCCTCGCACAGAAAGCCGAATTTTATCCAATCACGAAGGCCATCTACGAGCTTTCGCAGTATCTCGGCGCCGGGCCGTACACCGCCGCGGCGTTCGGCGTCTGGTCGATGTGTTTCCTGGCGTCCATCCTCGCCGCCGCGTCCGTCCTGCTCGGCAAAAAGATCGGTTCTCTCTTCAGCATCTGACGCCGCCCCGGTAAAAATATGGAATTGTTCTTTTCTCCTGTTTGTATTGCCGATGAAATTATGCTATATTATATAACAGGCCATTTTGTTCGTCCGCCGGTCGGAATCCGCCATTCAAAAACACTCTTTACCTATAGTGAGTTCAAACACCATGAGCAACCTCAAAAAAGACTATTTGTTCACGTCCGAATCCGTCTCCGAAGGCCATCCCGACAAGGTCGCGGACCAGATCTCCGATGCAATTCTTGACGCCTGCCTGGAGCAGGACAAAGACAGCCATGTGGCGCTGGAAACGCTCTGCACCACGGATTTCATCGTACTCGCGGGCGAGATCAGAACAAATGCGAAAGTGGACTGGGAGAAGATTGCACGGAGCGTAGTGCGCGACATCGGTTACACCGATCCCGAAATCGGATTCTCCGCCGACACTGCGGAAGTTTTGTTGCGGATACACAAGCAATCCGCCGACATCGCGCAGGGCGTGGACGCTGGCGAAAACAAGGCTCAGGGCGCCGGAGACCAGGGCATGATGTTCGGATTCGCCTGCACCGAGACCGACGCGCTGATGCCCGCCCCGATCTACTATGCGCACCGCATCGTCGCCGAACTCGCCCGTCTCCGCAAGACCGAGCCGCAGAAGTACGCGTTCCTCCGTCCCGACGCCAAGAGCCAAGTCTCCTTCCGCTACGTGGACGGCAAGCCCGTCGCCATCGAAACGGTCGTCGTCTCCACGCAGCACACGAAGGACGCCACCCGCGCCCAGCTTGAAACGCTCGTGAAGAAAGTCGTCGCGGACGTGATCCCCACTGAATTCCTAACGGAAAAAACCGTGTATTTCGTGAACCCGACCGGCAACTTCGTGATCGGCGGTCCTGCGGGCGACACCGGCCTGACCGGACGCAAGATCATCGTCGACACCTACGGCGGACGCGGCCTGCACGGCGGCGGCGCTTTCTCCGGCAAAGACCCGTCCAAAGTGGACCGTTCCGCGGCCTACATGTGCCGCTATATCGCCAAGAACATCGTGAAGGCCGGACTGGCCGACCAGTGCCAGATCCAGGTGGCGTACGCCATCGGCGTGACCGAGCCTGTCTCCATCTTTGTCGACACGTTCGGCACAGGCAAGGTGAGCGACAGTGTACTGGAAAAGATCGTCCGCGAAGTCTTCGACATGACCCCCGCCGGCATCACCGCCACGCTCGGCCTGAAGGAACGCAAGGGCTGGACCTACCGCCAGACCGCGGCCTACGGGCACTTCGGACGCGACGGGTTCCCCTGGGAAGCCACCGACAAAGTCGACGCTCTCCTCGCGGCCGCGAAGAAATACGCGGATTGACCTCGCGCGGGGCATTCCGGAATGAACAACAGCCAGTCCGCCGCAGTCCTCGGTGCGGGAACCGCGATCGTCGATCTGCTGGTCCGCGTCGACGACGCTTTTCTGGCGCGGGAACTGCCCGACGGACGCGGCAACACCACATGGGTCGAGGCCGCGCGTCTTGATGAACTGATCCGGCACTTGCAGGAACGAGGTTTCCTGCTCGAAAAAGCACCGGGCGGATCGACCGGGAATCTCCTCTGCGGACTCTCCGAACTCGGCTGCGAAACACGGTTCCTCGGCTGGCTCGGCCTCGATGACGACGGCGTGTACTACCGCGACACGTTCGCGGAATCCGGCGGAGGCATCCATTCATTCAAATACCACCCCTCGAAACACACGGGGCGCTGCCTGAGCCTGGTCTCGCCAGACGCCGACCGCTCCATGGTGACCGACCTCGGCGCGTCCGCGGAAATGCGCGCGGACGGGATCCGGGAATCCGACCTCGAAGGCGTTTCTCTCCTGCATACGGAGGGCTACCTTTGCGGCCTGAAGGACCGGACGTTCCTGCCCCGGCTCTTCGAACAGGCGAAAAACGCAGGGATTCCTGTGAGTTTCGACCTCGCATCCTACGGCATCGTACGGGAATACCGCGACGAGATTCGTGAGTATCTGAACAATTATGTCGACGTCGTATTCGCGAACGAACTGGAAGCGGCGGAATTCGCCGGGACTGGCAATCCCGAAGCCATGCTCGACGTCCTCGCGCAGCTCTGTCCCGTCGCCGCCGTCAAGCTCGGCGCGCTCGGTTCGCTCATCCGCATGGATGGCCGCACGGTCAGGATCGCGCCGGAACCCGCGAATCCCGTCGACGCGACGGGCGCGGGCGACCTCTGGCAAGCCGGATTCCTGTTCTGTTGGCTGCATCATGCCGCGCCGGAAGTCTGCGGACGCATCGGCTCCATTCTGGGCGCTGCCGCCGTGTCGCATTTCGGCGCGCGTCTGCCGGAAGACCGCTGGCATGCACTGCGCGAACGCATCCGCACCATGATTTAAACACAAGCTTTCATTCATAACATAACACAACACCAACGAAAAGGAACTTTCACAATGGCTGCGAAAACATCCCGGAAGACCAAAGGCGAATACCTGATCCGCGATATCGGACTCGCCGACTTCGGACGCAAGGAAATCGAGATCGCTGAGTACGAAATGCCCGGCCTCATGGCGATCCGCGAGAAATACAGCAAATCCAAACCGCTCGCCGGGATCCGCATCATGGGCTGCCTGCACATGACCATCCAGACCGCGGTCCTCATCGAAACCCTCGCCGAACTCGGCGCGGACCTCCGCTGGTGCTCCTGCAACATCTTCTCCACGCAGGACCACGCCGCGGCCGCCATCGCGAAACGCGGCATCCCCGTCTTCGCCTACAAAGGCGAGAGCATCCCGGAATACTGGCAGTTCGTCATGAAGGCGATGATCTGGCCGGACGGAAAGGGCCCGGACCAAATCGTGGACGACGGCGGCGACGCCACCGGACTGATCCATATGGGCGTGAAGGGCGAGCTTGATCCTTCCTTCCTGAAGACCGTGCCGAAATCCGCCGATGAAAAGGCAGTCTTCGCCATTCTGAAGGACGTCCGCAAGAAAGACCGCAAGTTCTGGCAGAAGATCGCCGCGAACATGAAGGGCGTCTCCGAAGAGACCACCACCGGCATCCACCGCCTCATCCAGCTCGCGAAGTCCGGCGAACTCCTCTTCCCCGCCATCAACGTGAACGACTCCGTCACGAAATCCAAGTTCGACAACGTCTACGGATGCCGTCACTCCCTGCCCGACGGGATCAAGCGCGCGCTCGACGTGCTGCTCTCCGGCAAACAGGTCGTGGTCTGCGGCTACGGCGACGTCGGCAAAGGCTGCGCCGAAGCGATGAAGAACGAACGCGCCCGCGTCGTCGTGACCGAAGTCGATCCGATCTGCGCGCTTCAGGCGTGCATGGCCGGATTCCAGGTCGCCCGCATCGAAGACGCGCTGAAGACCGCCGACGTGTACGTGACCTGCACCGGTAACTGCCACATCATCACAGCCAAGCACATGGCCGCGATGAAGGATCAGGCGATCGTCTGCAACATCGGGCACTTCGACGATGAGATCGACGTGGCCGGGCTGAAGGCGGTCAAGGGCATCAAGGTCACCGAGATCAAAGGCTGCGAGTGCCCCGTCCACAAGTACACCTTCCCCGACGGACACAGCATCTACCTGCTCGCCGAAGGCCGTCTGGTCAACCTCGGCTGCGCCACGGGCCACCCGAACTTCGTCATGAGCTGCTCCTTCTCGAACCAGGTGCTCGCTCAGATCGAGATCGCCGGGAAGAAGCTCGAAAAGAAGGTCTACCTGATCCCGAAGAAGCTCGACGAGGAAGTCGCGCGTCTCCACCTCGCCAAGTGCGGTGCGAAGCTCTCCAAGCTCACGCAGGAACAGGCCGACTATATCGGCGTGAAAGTCTCCGGTCCCTTCAAACCGGATGATTACCGCTACTGAACCGAAACGAAAAGACCGCCGTTCCCTTTTTCAACGGGAGCGGCGGCTTCAAAAACTTGATTGTTTTTCGCGGGATTCTTTCAGAGTCCCGCGTTTTCTTATTTTCCGTTGTTCTTTTTCTCGTTTTCCGCGGGGGGCTTTACGTCAGGGAGGAGAAGACCGAAGGCGGCCATGGTTTCGGCCTGATGGATCACGGTGCCTTCATCCATGCCGATGGCAAAAATGGAGTCAATGAAACAATAAAGCGGCGGCGTTTTGTCACGATTTGGGAAGAGCGTATCGGAATAACTATATTCCTTTCCCTTGTTATCGGGTCCTTGCGCTTGCATTCCCGAAACGGAGAAGCCCGTTGGATTGAACCGACTGTTATGGAGAGGGGCGTGGATACTGTTCGATCCGATTCCGACAATCCAGCTGATGTTCAGAGGATTGCAACCGAGCGTATTGTCCGCGGTCTTGATCATGGCATCGCGATATGCTTTGACCTTGAGATTGTTGTCCGTAAACGCCCAGGCATGCCAGACCACAGTAAGGAAGTGCTCATAGGCGCCGGTTCCCCAGTTGATCGGAGCATAAGGATGCCGAACGAACTTGTAAGGGGCTTTGTTCGATCCATTGATATACATATCAGCTTCCTCACAAATGGAGCGAATGACATCGGAATGCACGGTTGGATCAGCTTTGGCTGGCGGCACAGCGGCATAGGCATAGGCGGCCAATGTCAGGTCATAGCTGTTGTCGTTTGCAATCATTTTTGCTTTCGGATTCTTTTTCCACGGAGTATTGTCAAAGAACGCCTGATGATAGGCATCTTCGCCCGTGGTGTGGAAAAGCTGGGCGGCAGCATAGGCAAGCGGAGATGTGTAATAAAAGCCAAATGTCTTCGCATCGTTTGTCTGGGGTTTATGGTTTGCGCCCCAGTCGTATGCACGCCGCGCCCGCGCCAAATAATCGGCCGCCATGCCGTTTTTGCCGACTGCTTTGAGCAGGCGGGAAGCATGCGCCATGGCTCCGGCAAATTGCAGAGAACCGCGACAGTCCTTGGCATAGACATAATCTCCTTTCGGATC
>CACWOL010000017.1 GCA_902762495.1 uncultured bacterium
CGTTTCTGCAACTCTTTCCTTTTCCTCCGACGAGCTCCAAAGGCCCATTCTCGGAAAAGAAGAGTTGCAGACGTGAACAACAGGATATAACATACAAAAACGCATCTTTTCCGCGGAATCGGGTTGCAACTCGCATTTGCGGGCTTATATTATCCTCATTCTGTTCGCATCAGGCGTAAACACAACGCTTTTTCCATTTCAGCAACCCCCAACCGGACGGAACAGAAACATTCTGCCGTCCCAACCGTCACAGGAGCGATCCATGAGCAAAGTTCAGGCAAAACGCGGCAAATTCGTGTGGTACGACGACTCCCTCCCGTTCGAGGAACGCGTGGAGGCGATCATCAAAGCCATGACCGTGAAGGAAAAGGTCAGTCAGCTGCTGCACGACGCCCCCGCCGTCGAACGCCTCGGCATCCCCGCCTACAACTACTGGAGCGAAGCCCTGCATGGCGTGGCCCGCGCGGGCATGGCGACCGTGTTCCCGCAGGCCATCGGCATGGCCGCCACGTTCGACACCGACCTGGAGTACCGCATGGGCTGCGCGATCGCCGTCGAGGCACGCGCGAAACACGCCGCAGCCAAACGGCTCTCCGGCGACAGCAGCACACCGATCTACCGCGGACTGACCTTCTGGAGCCCGAACATCAACATCTTCCGCGATCCGCGCTGGGGGCGCGGCCAGGAAACGTTCGGCGAAGACCCGTACCTCACGGGCAAAATGGGTGCGGTATTCGTCCGCGCACTTCAGGGCGACGATCCGAAGTACCTGAAGCTCGCCGCCTGCGCGAAGCATTTCTGGGGGCACAGCGGACCCGAGGCCGAACGCCACCAGTTCGACGCGAAAATCAGCAGGCGCGACGCGACGCAGACTTACCTGCCCGCGTTCAAGAAGCTCGTGACCGAGGCGAAAGTCGAATCCGTGATGGGCGCGTACAACCGCACGAACGGACAGGTGTGCTGCGGCAGCGCGAAGTACATCAGGGAACTCCTCCGCAAAAAATGGGGGTTCCAGGGACATTTCGTCTCCGACTGCTGGGCCATCATGGACTTCCACCTGCACCACAAGGTCACGCCCGACCAGACCGCGTCCGCCGCCTACGCGCTGAAGAACGGCTGCAACCTCAACTGCGGCTGCTCCTTCGAAAAGCTCCTCGACGCCTACGAGAAGAAGATGATTACGGAGGCCGACCTCGACGAAGCCCTTCGCCATGTGCTCATGACGCGCATGAAACTCGGCTGTTTCGACCGCGACGAACTCGTCCCGCTCGCGAAGACGCCGATCTCGAAGGTCCACTGTGCCGAACACCGCGCCATCGCGCTCGAAGCCGCGCGCAAGTCCGTCGTCCTGCTCAAGAACGACGGAATCCTCCCGCTCAAGCCGACCGCGAAACTCAACCTCACCGGCCCGAACCTGACCAGCCTCCCCGCGCTCTGGGGCAACTACAACGGGTTCTCCGACCACATGACCACCGTGCTGGAGGGCATCGCCGCCTGCGCCGATCCGGGCACCAGCTTCGAGCCGCGCAGCAGCGTGCCCCTGAACGGCCCCGCGGTCGACCTCTCCGCCCGGAGCTGGCTCTACGACAAGAAATTCCCGGTCGTCGCGGTCGTCGGGTTCGACGAGTCCATCGAGGGCGAGGAGAGCGACAGCACCGAACGCAACACCATCGCCCTGCCCGCCTCCCAGCGGTCCATGCTCGATTACCTTTACAAGGAAGGCTTCCGGGTCGTGCTCGTGGTCATGGCGGGCTCCCCGATCGACCTCCGCGAGGATGTGAAGAAGGCCGCCGCCATCGTGTACGCAGCTTACCCCGGCGAAGCGGGCGGCACGGCCATCGCCGAAGTCCTCTTCGGCAAAGTCTGCCCCTCCGGCCGGCTCCCGTTCACCTTCCCGATAAACCCGAAGAAACTCCCCGACTTCCACGACTACAGCATGGCGGCCCGCACCTACCGCTACATGAAGGACAACATCCTCTTCCCGTTCGGGTTCGGCCTCAGCTACACCGAGTTCGCATACTCCAACGCCCGCGTCGTCGATTCCCTCGCGAAGAAGGGGCGCGTAACCGTCTCCGCGAACGTCGCGAACGTCGGTGATTGCACGGGCGACGAGGTCGTCCAGCTGTACATCAGCCACACGAAGCCCGGCGTGGAGGCCCCGCTCGTCGAGCTGAAGGGGTTCAAGCGCGTCCGCCTCGAACCGGGCGAATCGCAGCGCGTTTCCATCGACGTCCCCGCCGAGGCGTTCCGGCTTGTCGACGCCCAGGGCCGCTGGTTCATGCCGAAGGACGACGTCGAGATCTTCTTCGGGCACGACAGCCGTACCCTCGCCTCGAAGGTCCTCACCGTCAAGCTCGCGAAGTAAAACTCCATCTGCAAAGAACCCTATATACCTCGCACGGCATATAGGGTTTCTTTTTTTCAGATGAACGTGTGGTCTCTACGCCTGCCAGTGGCGGTTGACGGGCCAGTACTGGAAGGACGGCGTCTCGTACGGATGCGACTCCTTCATGGCCTTCAAGACATCTCCCAGCACGCTTTCCTCGACCACGAACTCCAGCTTCCATTCCTTCACGTGCTCCACGCGGCCCTGTTCGCCGAAGAACGGATGCGCGCCCTCCAGCGGGCGGAACTGCCCGGTCCCCTCGGTCTGCCAGCAGCAGGAATCGTAGTTGCCGAAATATCCTGCCCCGGCCTCGAAAATCGCCGTTTTCACGGCTTCCACATGCGAATCCGGCACATAAACATCAAGACGATAAAAATGCATAACGGCTCCTTATGGATACGTTCTCATGGTTTGCGGATGCGGAGGAAAAGGCGCGTGCCCGCCTCGTGCGGCAGCGGGAATTCCGCGGTGCGTTCGGCGCGAATGCGCTTATCGGCGGCCAGCGCGGGCCATTCGTCCGCGGTCTGGGACTCCGTACGGAACACGCACAGACTGCCGCCCTGCCCCAGCAGGTTGCGGCACTCTTTCACAAGATCGGGGGCGCCGGCGACCGCGCGCGCGGTGATCGTGCGGAATCCGCCCCGGTATTCCGGTTTCGCGGCGAGCTCGTTGGCGCGGGCGTGAACGGGATGCAGGTTGGCGAGTCCGCAGTCAGCGGCGGCGCGTTCCAGAAACGCGATCTTTTTGCCGCGCGAATCGATCGCGGTCACGTCGAGGCCGGGACGCGCGGCGGCCAGCGGGAACGCCGGGAGGCCCGCGCCGCATCCGACGTCCGCCATGCGCACGCCGTCGGCGAAGAGTTCCGGCAGGGCGCGGAGCGCCAGTACGCAGTCGCACACGTGCTTGCTCCAGTAGGCGTCCGGCGGGATCGCCGTCAGGTTCAGGGATTCGTTCGTTTCGTACAGCAGTTCGCCGTACCGCGTGCAGCGCGTCAGGAAGGTCTCCAAACAGTCCGCGCCGACGCATTCCAGCAGGAACGCGCGTTCGGCGGCATCCGGCGGCAGGAGCTCGATCATGTTCACGCCTCCACGGCGCAATAACAGGACATCGCGCCCAGCAGCAGGAAAAACGCGGCGGAGGTCCAGCGCACGGCGGAGTTGCGGAACGACAGCCGGAACCAGTCGCGGAGCCAGTACGGCTTGGCCGAGATCACGATCCCGATCACGCCCGCGAGAAGCAGGAGCGCCGCCAGCACGGGATAACCCGGCAGCTGCACCGGATACGCGGCCTTCAGCACGGCATGCGCGCCGAGGATCAGGATCGCGGCGGCGGCCCGCGCGAAGAGGTAGTTCAGGAAGATCGCGGCGAGCACGATGGCGACGAGGATCAGCGGCAGGATGAACATCTGGAACGGTGAATCCGGCATGAAGATCGGCCGGATGTTCGGGATGCACCAGAGCAGAGCAACCGCCCCCAGGATCGTGCCGGAGATGCGTTCGCGCGGGATCTTGTCGTACAGCGCGCGCACGGCGGGGCCGCGCCGCACGGTCAGGATGAACGCGGCGGCGGCGACGAGCGAGACGGCTGCGGCGATGGCGAGCACGGTGGAAAGCGGCATGGATGCTTACTCCCCGTCGATGATGTTCAGCGGGATGATCTCCTTGATGTCATCCCTGTTGTATTCGCTGGTGATGCCGGCGGAATGTCGGAACGAGAACTTCTTCGAATCCTCAGAATACTTGTCGGTCAGGCGGCCGGTGTACTTGCTGCCGTTCTTCAGGACGATCGTGGTGTCGGGCAGCCAGAGACTGATCTCCGAAACCTGCGCGGTCTTGCCCTTGCCGACCGTGACCGTGACGTCCTTCACATCGGGCTTGGCGTGCTTGTTCGACACGGTGATCGTATGCTCGCCGGAGGTGAGATTCTTGATCGTCACGCGTTTGGAGATGTCGCGCGATTTCCCCTCGGGTTCGGTCCGGCAGACGAACTTGCCGTCGAGATAGACGTTCACGCCGGGCGGGTTTACGGAAAGGATGATCG
Source organism: uncultured bacterium (assembly GCA_902762495.1). Taxonomy (GTDB): domain Bacteria; phylum Verrucomicrobiota; class Lentisphaeria; order Victivallales; family UBA1829; genus UBA1732. The sequence continues at coordinate 4,427 of CACWOL010000017.1, forward strand.
TGCCGAGGTTCGAGTCGAGCGTGAACGTGCGGTCCATGGGCTCGCCCGGATGGACCGTGACGGTCTGCTCCAGCGTGTCGTAGCCATCCTTGCTCAGGCGGATCGTGTAGTCGCCGGCGTCGATGATGTCGCGCTTGTAGGGCGTCAGGCCGTAGTCGATGCCGTTGATGAAGAGCGCCGCGCCGGTCGGTTCGCTGTCGATCGAGAGGGAACCGGGGAGCATTTCCATCTGGGCGTTCACCTCGGTCGTCTCGTCGCGGTTCACCGTGACGATCTTCTCGTAGGGCTTGTATCCGTTTTTCGTGAGGCGGATCTTGTGCTGCCCCTGTTCGAGGAAGTCATTGAACGGCGTGAGCCCGTAGGTCTGGCCGTCGATCTCGATCTCGGCGGCTTCCGGCGTGCTCTCCAGCGCCAGCGTGCCGATGTTGTTCATCAGCGGCACGTTGATCAGGATCGGACGGCCGTTCTGCACCTTCCAGGAGATGTCGCGGCGCGTGTAGCCCTGCATCTGCACGGAGGCGGAATAGGAGCCGAGCGCGAGGTCGGGCAGCAGGACCGGCGTGTCGCCGATCTCCTTGCCGTTCATCTGCACGTGCGCGCCGACGGGATCGGAATTGATGATGACCGTGGCGTTCTCCGGCACGAGCACGGCATGCGCCTCGACCTGACGCCCGGGGACGACGTTCACCGGGAGCCACGCGGGTTCGTAGCCGTCCATGGAGAATTTCACGATGTACATGGCGGAAGGCACGGGCTTGGTCACGTACGGCGTGGTGGACCAGGTCTTGCCGAGAATGGAGATTTCCGCGCCGGAAGGCTCGGACGTGATGTTCATGCTGCCGTAGTCGCTCGTGTCCTTTTCTTCGGAGGCCTTCTTTTCGCAGGAAGGCAGGAGGACGAGGGCGGCCGCGGCGAAGACGGAACAGACAGCAGAGAAAAGAGTACGTTTCATCATATCAGTTGTTCCCCACAGACAGTTTTTTCTCGATTTTGATTTTGCTTTCCCGGATGCCCTGATAGGTCTTGCTGTCGGGCGGGAAGATCGAAAGCAGGCGGTTGCACTCGGCGATGGCCTTGTCGTACTCGCGGAGCTCGTAGAAGAGGCGGACGTTCTTCAGCCCCTCCTGGCGGATTTCCTCGAGTTTGGCCTCGGCCTTCGCGAGACCGTCGCGGGCGGTCTTCCACTCGGGCGGCTTCGGGTCGTCGAAGAGCTGGTAGCGCCGCAGGGCGAGCTTGTAGTTCGAAATGGCCTTCGGCAGGTTGGACGGCGTGGTGTCGATGCTGCGGAACGCCTCCTCCGCGACGAAGAGGAACGTGCGGGCGTCCTCCAGGATGCGGTCGACGTTCTGCGAGATCACGCCGAGGTCGTATTCGTCGAGCAGCGTCTCGTTGATGATGGTCTCCACGCGGTTGAACGTCTCGGAAACGTCGTTGGACACCTTCACGTCGCAGAACTTGTTGTCGAATCCGACCATGATGCGGCGGTGCTGACGGTTGTCCTGCGAAGTCCCGGCGATCTTCTCCTGCTGGAGCTCCATGAATCCGGTGTCGAGGATCTGCTGTTTGAGCTTGGCGATCAGCTCGTCCGGGACGGGATCCTTGAAGAGCTCGTAGTAACGGCGCTTGTTCTGCGGCTCGTCCAGCGTGACCTCCATCTGGCCGTTCTCGATCTGGAGCACGAAACGGAACACGGCGGTCCCCGCCACGGATTCCTTTTCGTAGTAGAGGACGAAGGGGTTTTCAACTTTCTGCTTCGCGACGGGCTGGCCGGAGGACGTCTGCGGACCTTCGTTCAGCTTGAGGAAGAGCCACAAACCGACGATCGCGGCCAGAAGTACGATCAGGGCGAAGATCACGTTGCCCAGGAACTTTTTGGAACCGGACGGATGCGGCTTGTCCTGTTTTTTCTTGAAGAGGCCGTGCGGGACCTCCGCGGGCTGAGGCGCGGGCTGAGGCACGGGCTGAGGTGCGGGAGCCGGAGCAGGAGCCGGCTGTTTCGGGACAGGTCCCGTGGCGGTCGGGATCGAGGACGTCGTATTCGGGCGGAAGAAGAAAGCCGACTGCTGCGGCTGCGCGGAGGAAGCAGGCTGGACGGACGGAGCCGGATTCGCAGCCGGAGCCGCTCCGGAATCAATGCAGCGGAGGAGCTGGTCGCCAATGGTGATGACGGCCCCGGGATTGAGCGGGGAAGCGCCGATCACGGGCACATCGTCGACGAGCGTGCCATTCGTGCTGCCGAGGTCGCGGATCAGCCAGTTCCCGGCCGCGTCGCGTTCGATTTTCGCATGGTAGCGGGAGACGCCGCCCATCGGCAGCTGGATGGTATTGTCGCTCTCCCGTCCGATCGTAGCGCCGGCCGGCGAAAGCTCCATCGTCTGCCCGGTCTGGGCGCCGTTCAGATACATGATTTTCATACTGTCGGATTCTCCTTGCTGGGGCACACAGTGCTTTGTTCCCCGGCTGTACAAGTGGAATACTTGGTCCGTTTCTCAGGCGGGACCGTCTCGGCGTTCAGATCCAGACGGTCGCCCGGCAGAGTGCCCGTGTGCGCGAGCGCGCCCGCGGGCAGTTCGATCACAGACTGCGCCCCCCTGCACGAAACGACCGGACGCCATGGACGGCAGTCCGGATGCGTCGCCAGGACGGTGTTGTCCGCCCCGAGGAAGGCCACGTCTATGGAAAACGTCATAAAAAACGTATGGATGCTGGAACAGGACGGAAAGACCATCGCGTCGATCCCGATCTGCTCGAACGGGCGTCCGATCATTCCACGCAGGCGGTCGCCGAACGACACGGCCTGGTAGGTCCGGTAGGAAAGCACGGTCTGTCTCGTCAGGTTCCGTATCATTGGAACATCTCCAGCGCGCGCATCAGCATCGGCGCGATGACCACGGTGAACACGGCGGGGAAGATCAGCAGCGCCACCGGGAACAGGATCTTCACGGGCGCTTCGCTCGCGAGCTTCTCGGCGCGCGCGAACCGTTTCGCGCGGAGCTGTTCCGCTTGGATGCGAAGGACCTGGCCGATGCTCACGCCGAGCTCGTCGGACTGGACGATCGCGTTCATGACGCTGGTCAGTTCGGGCTGGCGGACGCGCTGCGTCATTTCCTTCAGCGCGGTCTGGCGCGGCCTGCCGAGCTGGATCTCGTGCAGCGCCTTGCGGAGTTCGAGGCCGAGCTCGTCCGCCGGGCGGCGGCCCAGGATGTCGCGCAGGGCCGTCACGAAGTCCTTGCCGGCCTCGACGGACAGCGTCAGCAGGTCCAGCACGTTCGGCAGGGCTTTCAATATCTGCAGATGCCGCTTCGTGATCAGGCTGCGGAGCCACACCTGCGGATACAGCACCGCGCAGAACAGCACCAGGATCCCCGCCATCGCGTTGTCCGAGGCGAAGAAAAGGATCGTGAACAGGACGCCGAGCGCGCCGAACAGGATACGCACCGTCATGAACTGCTCGGCCGTCAAAACCTGTTCATAGCCTGCCATCGCGAGCTGTTCGCGCAGTTTCTTCATCGTCCCGGCAAGGGATTCCGAAGAGCAGAGACGCCGGAAGTTCGGCGTGAACGGCAGGAAGATGCGGAAAAGCACCGGGATGGGCCGGGCGTCCTCGCCGAACTGCGCCTTCTCGACGTCGATCGCGGAGATCATCTCCGCGACGAGCAGCACCACGGACGCCGCGCACAGGCCGGCGAAAACACTTGCCAGAAGCATGAATATCTGATCCATATCCCGTCCTCCTTACACGTCGATCGTGGTGATTTTGCGAATCCACAGGAACCCGCAGACGACCATGATGACGACCGCCACGAGCACCACGATCCCGACCAGGGACCCGAAGAACGCGTCCATCAGGTCGGGCGCGAGGCGCATCATCGCGAACATCAGCACGAACGGCACGGACGCGATCAGCCACGCCTGCATGCGGCCCTGCGAAGTCAGGGCGCGCACGCGCTGCATGATGCGCATGCGCTCCCGGATCACACCGGCGAGTTCCTCCAGCACGGTCGTCAGTTCGCCGCCCGTCTGGCGCGCCGTGATGATCGCCACAGCCACGAGCTCGAAATCCTGCGACCCCAGACGGTCCGCCATCTTGCGGAGCGCGGTGTCGAACTGCACGCCGAGGCGGAGTTCCTGCAGGAGCAGAGTGAACTCGAACGAAATGGGATAACGGTTTTCCGAGGCGACGTTCTCCAGCGCCTGCGTGATGCTGAAACCGGCTTTCAGCGCGCTGCTCATGGAGAGAAGCGCGTCCTCCAGCTGTTCGTTGAACTTCGCCAGACGCTGTTTTTTCAGCGCCCTGAGGTAAAAACGGGGAGCCAGAAACGCCACGACGGCGGAAATCGTGCCGATCGCGATCGTGCGGATCCAGTTGACCTCGCTCGACAGGAACGAGCTCAGGCCGCCGAACAGAAAAAACGACGCGGCGGCGATCGCGATGCTCAGGTCGAGGATCCGGTTCGCGGGCAGCTGAAGGAGGACGTCGTCCAGCTCGACCGCGGCCTCGGCCAGGAAACGTTCCTTGTAGCGCGCCGAGGTGTATGACATGAACTCCACGATCACGAACGTGGCGAAGAGCGCGCACAGTCCGGCGCAAATCGACGCCAGCAGATACATATTGTCGAAAATGTAGCTCATGTCACACGCTTCCCCTCATGCCGGATTTTTTCGGCGGCGTGAACATGGAAATATCCAGGTCGAGGTTCGCCCGGCGGATGTCCTCGATGAACGTCGGAATCGCGCCGGTCGGCTCGAAATGGCCGAGCAGACGCCCGTCCTCGCTCCAGCCGTCCTGCTGGAACGTGAAGAGGTCCTGCATGGTAATGATGTCGCCTTCCATCTTGGTGATCTCGCTCACGCAGACCACCTTGCGGCTGCCGTCCTTCTCGCGGTTGATCTGGACGATGATGGAAATGGCGGACGCGATCTGTTCGCGGATGGCGCGCAGCGGCAGGTCGAACCCGGCCATCAGGACGAGCGTCTCAAGGCGGGCGAGCGCGTCGCGCGGGGAGTTGGCGTGGATGGTGGTCAGCGAGCCGTCGTGACCGGTGTTCATCGCCTGAAGCATGTCGAGCGCCTCGCCGCCGCGGCATTCGCCGATGACGATGCGGTCGGGACGCATACGCAGGGAGTTGCGCACCAGGTCGCGGATCGTGACCTCGCCCTTCCCTTCGATATTGGCGGGGCGGGATTCCAGCCGGACGAGGTGTTCCTGCCTCAGCTGGAGTTCGGCGGCGTCTTCGATGGTGATGATGCGCTCCTTCGCGGGCAGATAGCCGCTCAGGATGTTCAGCAGGGTCGTCTTGCCGGAACCCGTGCCGCCGGAGATCAGGATGTTCTTGCGTATCTTCACGCAGACGTCCAGGAAATGCGCGATCTCGGCGGTGATCGAGCCGTAGGAGATCAGGTTTTCCACAGTAAGCGGCGTTTTCGCGAACTTACGGATCGTGATCGAGGGGCCGACCAAGGAGAGCGGCGGGATGATGGCGTTCACGCGGGAACCGTCCTTCAGGCGGGCGTCCACCATCGGCGAACTCTCGTCGATGCGGCGTCCGAGCGGGGAGACGATGCGTTCGATGGCGGCGAGCACCTGATGGTCGTCAGCGAACGCCGTATCGGTCTTGTAGAGCACGCCCTTGTGCTCCACGTAGACATTGTCCGGGCCGTTGACCATGATTTCGGTGATGTCGTCGCGCGAGATGAGGTCTTCCAGCGGGCCGAGCCCGATCGCCTCGTGGTAAAGCTCGTTTTCGATCTTCTCCTGCGTGACGCCTTCCGGCAGAGGAATGGAAAGCTCGTTCAGGATCTCATGGATGGTGGTCCGTGCCTTCTCCTCCAGATCGTTTTCCGAAACGCTGTTGAGCGCGAGGCGCTTCATGTTCAGGCGGACCAGCAGTTCGCTGTGCGCCTGCTTCTTGATCTCCTGCACGAGCGGACGCGCCGACATCGGGATGCCGCTGACCGCGAGGATGCTGCTTTTGAACTGCTGTTCGGAATCAGCCGGAGCGGCTGGCGGCGGAGCGGAGATCGTATGAACCGAACCGGTCTCCGTGCGGATCGCACCGACGCGGATGTGAACGGACCCGATCTCGATGTCGCTGTCCGCGGGGACGTTCACGAACTCGCGTCCGACGCGCTGTCCGTTCAGGTAGGTGCCGTTGGAACTGCCGAGGTCGGCGATACGGAGCGTAGATTCCGAGGTCTGAAGCACGCAATGGAGCTTCGAGACACCCACGAACGGGAGCTGGATCGGGACGGCCTCGGAGGAGCCGACCTGGTATTGTCCCGGCGGGATGCTCAGCGGAGAGTCCGGCTGTCCGGGCATTTTCAGAATGACTTCGACCATGGAAGGAACTCCTTGCCGGGAATCAGTAGCCGGCCGATTTCTTGAGAAGCTGTTCGCGTTCGGCGTTGTACTCTTTGATGTGCTGCTGGAGGTAGGCCCAATCGACGCTCTGGACGTCGGTCGTGATGTTCGGATCCTCGTAGCTGCGAAGCGACAGCGTCAGCGAGCCCTTCTGCTGCGCGAAAATGATCATCTCGACCTCTTTCGGGGTTAGCTCGAGCGTGACGGTGCTGTAGGAACGCCCCATGGAGGAAGCGCCCGGCTGGGCGCCGTTCTGCTGCGCGTAGCCGATGTCCGTGCCGGTCGCCAGCACCTTGACGCGCTGGAGAATCGTCATCGTAACCGTGTCGAGCGAGGCATCGCCCTTGGCGTCCGGGAAATGGAATGTGCCGATCACGTCGACGAAGTTGTTCGGGCGGATCAGGCCGGAAACCGAGGACACCTGGCTGACCGGGATCGAGATCGCGCGCCAGCCGGACCGCGTCTGGGCGGGGAGACCGGTGTTCACCTTGGTGAAGACCTCCTTGAAGTCGCGCCAGGTGAGGATGTCGCCCTTCCGCACCATGGAGCGCAGGGGAGAGCCGATCACGTCGGTCCGGCGGTCCCACGGGATCTCAAGCGTATTCGCGGCGTTTGCGAACCGCATGGTCTCGAACATCTCGATATCCGACTCCATGAGCTTGTCGCCCTCGGACATGTCGGCCTTCATCCTGATCAGGCGGACCCGGACGGCGCTGTTCATGATCTTGCTGCGCTCCTGCTTGATCTGCTGATAAGTAAAGATAAACGCCAGCACGCCGAAAAACACCGCCGCCAGCATCAGAATTTTCTGTCTCATTGATCGGGTCTCCTGTTTGAACTTGATTTCAGGGGGAACGGGCGGCGCGGGCCGTCCGGTTTGAGTTGGCGCTTATTTGTCGACGAGCGCGAACGCCATGGCGAGCTCCGTGACCACGCGGCCGCCGACCGCCAGCGTGCCGTTGCCCTTGCCGAACCTGCGGGTGAGGTTCGGCAGCTCCAGGATCATGACGAGCTGGTCGCCCGGGAAGACGGGAGCCTTGAACTCGGCGGACTCGATCCCCATGAACAGCGCGAGCTTGTTCTTGTTGGCCTCATGGCCGAGCAGGAGAAGCGCGCCGGACTGGGCGATGATCTCCGACTGGATCGAATTCGACAGCACCATGTAACCGTCGGAATAGGTGCGGATCGGCGGTTCGCTGTGGCCGAGGTTCTTCACCGCGGTAACGCGGGTCTCTTCGAGCTTCGACACATAGTCGACGTACAGGAACGGATAGCGATGCGGGATGATGTCCATGACCGAGGAAACGTCGCGCGGATCGTCGTCCTTCTTGTCGAACTCGCCGAACGGCGGAGGTTCGGGGATCGACAGCACGCGTTCGCGTACGGCCATCACAAGTTCGGCCTGGCAGGCGAGTCCGCCGTTGTTTTTCACGGTCCCGCTGAGCTTGGCCTCGCCGTCGGCGATCTCGTTGACCGCGACTTCGACGAACATGCGGTCGCCGGGGATGTTCGGGCGGCGGAACTTCACGTTGCGGATGCTTTTCACGTAAATATCGAGCGTATTCTGCGGGTCGAGGCGTTCGCGCACCGCGAGTTCCGCGAGCTGGGCCATGGCTTCGACCTGAAGCACGCCGGGGACGATCGGACGTCCGGGGAAATGCCCCTGGAAAAACTGGTCGCCGATGGTGAGGTTGCGCCAGCCGACGAGATGGTTTTCATCGATGACCTTCACGCGTTCGAGCATGAGGTAATCGAGGTTGACGGGCAGGATTTCGCGGAGGTCGCGGACGGAAAGATTCGTATCAGGTTTCATCATTTGTTTCCTTTTCGTTTACTTTGCGGCTGCTGCCGCGGCTTCCTGTTCGAGCATGAGTGCGGCAAGCTTGCAGTGGGTCGGGTGTCCGGACTTAACCGACATGATATGCGCATGGACGCGCTTGCCGACCAGGTACAGGTCCCCGATCATGTCCATGATCTTGTGGCGGACGAGCTCGTTGGGGTAGCGCAGGCCGTCCTTGCAGATCAGCGCGCCGTCGTGCAGGATGATGGCGTTGTCGAGGCTGCCGCCCTTGGCGAGTCCGGCGGCGATGACCTGTTCCAGCTCCTTGTACGGGCAGAATGTGCGGGCGCCTTCAAGCTCGTTTTTGAAGTTTTCGGTCGTGACCTGGCAGGAGAAGAACTGCGTGTCGAGGTCGCTGTAGCCGAACTGCGTGGTGAATGTGATCCGCAGGTCGTCGGCAGGCAGAAGCGCGAGCATCGCGGAGCCTTCCTCGAACACGATCGGAGCCTTTGCGGTCCAGTATTGCGCCTCGGCGTCCTGTTCCTGGAGTCCGGCTTCGAGGATACCCTCGAAATACGGCTTCGCGCTGCCGTCCGCGATCGGCGGTTCCGGGCCGTCCATCTCGATGTAGGCGTTGTCCACGTACGCGGCGTGCAGGGAGGACATGATATGTTCCACGGTCACCACGAACGCCCCGGTCGTGCGGGACGCGATTGTGGTCGCGCGGCGCACGTCGACCACGTTCCGGGCGTTCGCCTGGACTTCGGGCGCGCCGGGCATATCGATGCGGCGGAACACGATTCCGGTATTCGGCGGTGCAGGGAGGATGCGGAGCGTGGCGCGGGCCCCCGTATGCAGGGCGATGCCCTTCACGACGGCCGGACCTTTCACGGTATTCTGTTTCGGCATGGTTTTTCTCAAAATCTCATGGTTAGTTACGAAAAAAAACTTTTTTCTCTGTAATTTAGCGCTTTTTCGCGTGATTACCAGTCGAAATGGCGTTATATTATAAAGAAAGTTGCGTTTTTTTCTGTTTTTTCGATTTTTTCGGAGTTTTTCCGTCCATGGACCACCGACATCGCATCATCATCCTGCTCGGCCCGACAGCCTGCGGCAAGACCTCGTTCGGCGTCGCGCTCGCCGCGCGCATCCACGCCGCCGTCCTCAGCGCCGATTCCCGCCAGATCTACCGCGGACTCGACATCGGGACTGGAAAGGACCTCGCGGAATACGCCCCGCCCGGACAGCCCGCGGTCCCGTATAAGCTCATCGACATCCTGCCGCCGGACGCCGAGTACTCCCTCGCGGAATATTTGCGCGACGCCGCCGCAGCGGTAAAGGAAACCGAGGCGGACGGGCGCGTCCCGCTTTTCGTCGGCGGCACGGCCCTCTATCTGCACGGCATGGTGTTCTCGTACCACCTCGCGCCGGGCGCGCCGGTCCCGGAATTCCGCGCCTATCTCCGCAGTCTCGACACCGCCGCGCTCCGCAGGCTTCTGCTTGAGCTCGATCCCGAAAGCGTCGTCCCGACAAATGAACCCGACAACCGCATCCGGCTAATCCGCGCCATCGAGCTCGCCCGCGCCGCCAACGAAAACGAGTTGCCGAACGATCTGGAACGTCCCTTCCCTCCGTCTGTTTTCCTCGTGCTCGGGCTCTACCGTCCGCGTTCCGAAACGCGCGCCCGTATCCTCCAGCGCCTCGACGAACGCCTCGCGCACGGCATGGTCGAGGAGGCGGGACGTCTCCATGCAGAGGGCATGAGCTGGGAAAAAATGGAGTTTCTCGGGCTCGAATACCGTTACCTCGCGCGCTATTTGCAGGGACAGCTCACGATGGAGGAGATGCACGATCAGCTCTACGCGAAGATCTGCCAGTTCGCCAAACGGCAGGATTCCTGGTTCCGCAAATTCGAAAACGACGGCTGCCCGATCCACTGGCTCCGTCTTGACCGGCTCGACGATGCCGAACGCCTCTGCCGCGACTTCCTCGCCGGGCGTCCTCTCCCCGCGCCGGATTTCCGTCTCGCCGACTGCAAATATCCGGTCCATCCCGAGGCGGATTCAGGCGGAAACGGAAAAAAGGCGCGATGAAGCGGAAAAAAAGAGTTGAAAAACGGTTTTCCTGTGATATATTTATAGGATAAGTGTCTTTATTAACACGAAACCATAAACCATGGAGATTTATTATGTCCGGTCACAGTAAATGGGCAAATATCAAGCACAAAAAAGAGGCAACCGACAAGAAGAAAGGTCAGGCGTTTTCCCGTCTGGCCAAGGAAATCATGGTTGCCACCAAGCAGGGCGGCAAGGATCCTGCTTCCAACATCAAACTCCGCATGGCCCTCGCCTCCGCGAAAGCCAGCAACATGCCCCGTGAAAACATCGAACGCGCCATCAAGAAGGGCGCGGGCGAACTCGGCGACGTCGCCTACGAAGAGATCACCTACGAAGGATACGGTCCCGCCGGCACCGCGTTCGTCGTCGAATGCCTCACCGAAAACCGCAACCGCACCATCGGCGACGTCCGCATGACGTTCGACCGCAACGGCGGCAACCTGGCGGCCAGCGGCGCCGTGTCCTGGATGTTCCAGCGCAAAGCCCATTTCATCGTCGAAGGCGAAAACGCCGACGAGGACAAGCTGATGGAACTCACGCTCGAAGCTGGCGCGGAAGACATCACCGCCGAAGACGGCATCGCCGAAATCTGGGCCGCCCCGGAAGCCTTCGCCGACATCGCCAAGGCTCTTGAAGACGCCGGCATCGAATGCTCCGAAGCCAAGCTCACCCGCAAGCCGGAAAACACCGTCGGCATCAACGAACTCGGCAAGGCCCAGCAGGTCCTCCGCCTCGTCGAACGCCTCGAAGAGCTCGACGACGTCCAGGCCGTCTACTCCAACGAAAACATCGCCAGCGAAGTCCTCGACGAGATCGACGCCCAGGGCTGACCCGCGGCTTCGTTCCCTGCACGGAGGGCGTCCCGGATGATCATCATCGGCATAGACACGGCCATCCGGAAAACCGGATACGGCGTGATCGACATGCGGACCGGCGGTTCCATCCAGATTCTGGACTGCGGCCTGATCCGCAACGCGCCCTCCCTGCCCCACAGCGAATGTCTCAGGCGTCTCGCCGGGGGCATTCGCGAACTTGTTTCATCGTTCAAGCCCGAGGCCGCCGCCATCGAATCGGCGTTCGTCTCCCGGAACGTCAAGACCGCCATGATCCTGAGTCTCGCCCGCGGCGCGGTCATTACTGCTCTCGCCGAATGCTCCGTCCCGGCGTTCGAGTACTCCCCGAAGAGCGCCAAGCGTGCCGCGACCGGACTCGGCGAAGCCGACAAAAGCCAGGTCGCCGCGATCATGGCGAACCTCGGCGGACTTGACATCTCGCAGATACCGGACGACGCCACGGACGCCCTCGCGCTCGCCTACTGCCACGGCAACCTGATCCTGCGCGCGGGCAACGGCATCGTCAAACAACCTCAACCCATCTGATTTCACGGAAGGCAATCTCATGATTCTCACAAAATACGGGAAGAAAGAATGGGGGATGGCGCTCGCCGCCTTCCTCGTCGTTTTCGTGCTCTGCACCGCGACCGTGTTTCTCAAGATCCTGCCGCCCGGCGTCGCCGGTGCGATCACAGCCTTCGCCGCGCTCGCATGCTTCGCCGCCTGCGCGTTTTTCCGCGACCCGCCGCGCAAGATCGCGGCCGACCCATCCGCCATCGTGTCGCCCGCCGACGGCGTGATCAAGGACGTGGAGCTCATCAAGTCCGAGACGCTCGAATGCGACGACCTCCGCCGCCTCTTCCACGACAAGGACATCCTCCGCATCGGCATCTTCCTCTCCGTCTTCAACGTGCACATCAACCGCGCGCCGTGGGACATGAAGGTCGAGTTCAAGTTCTACAAGCCGGGCAAGTATCTGGACGCCCGCGACCCGGACGCCGGAAAAGTCAATGAATCCATGCTCCTCGGCGGCACCTGCCCGTTCGAGGGCGAAACGTTCCCGATCGCCGTCCGCCAGGTCTCCGGCGCGATCGCCCGCCGCATCGTCTGCCCGGTCAATCCCGGCGAATCCTACACGCGCGGCCAGAAATACGGCATGATCAAGTTCGGTTCCCGCACGGAACTCTACATCCCCGCCGGAATGGGCATCGACGTGGCCGTGAACGTGGGCGAACCCGTCCGCGCCGGCTCCTCCATCCTCGCGTTCGTACGGCCCGAGGCGAAGGCGAAACTTCATGCGCTGGCCGAAGAGGCCGCCGCAAAGGACCTGTGATGAACAACGAAAACGGACAGGAACGCGTCGCGCCGCCCTCGCGGAAAGTGGAGCGCTGGCTTCAGTTCGTTCCGAACAGCCTCACGCTCTGCAATTCCCTCTGCGGATACGCCGCCATCCTCGTTACGCTTCAGGCGTACAAGCACGTCGACGACCAGCACGTCATGGCGACGATCTTCGCCTGGAGCGCCGGGCTCATCCTCTTTGCGATGGTCTTCGACATGTTCGACGGCTTCACCGCGCGCCTCCTGCACGCGTCCAGCCTGCACGGCATCCAGATGGACTCCCTCGCCGACATGACCACGTTCGGCGTCGCGCCCGCCACGCTCGTCGCCGTCATGGCGCACAACATGCGCCACATCGAGCGCGCTGGCGAGTTCATCCCGATCTGCGTGCTCTGCGGCATTTACCTCGGATGCGCCGCGCTCCGCCTCGCCACGTACAACGTCCACGCGATGTTCGAGAAGAAGAGCAGCGACGTTTTCACCGGGCTCCCCTCGCCCGGAGCCGCCGCCGCGCTCTGCACCATCATCCTCTTCGCCGCCACGGAAAAGGGCAGCAACACCCTCCGCGAGTACTTCCGCTATCTGCCGATCTACGCCACGATCCTCGGATTTCTGATGGTCAGCCAGGTCCCGTATCTTCACTTCGGGAAATACCTGGCATCCGCGCGCTACCACAAGGAACGCCTCCTGATCATCGGCCTGCTGCTCCTCGCCTGGCTCGTTTCCTCCTTCCTCGTGAATCCCTTCCTCTTCCCCTTCCTCCTCGTGAACATCTACGTCGTTTGGGGACTGATCGCGTATTTCGCGCTGAAGATGGGATTCGTGAAGCGCTCGCACCCGCTCGTGGCGGAACCGGAAGAGGACCCGAACGAAGACGGAGAACGGAAATCATGAACATCCTCATCACGGGCGGAGCCGGGTTCATCGGCTCGCATCTTGCCGAATCCTGGCTGAAGGACGGCCACAGCGTTTCCATTATAGATGACCTCTCCACGGGCTCGCTCGACAACCTCAAGCATCTGCCGCATCAGGAGCGAATCGAGTTCGTCAAGGGCAACGTGATCTCGTCCCGTGCGCTTCCCAAACTCATCGAAAAGGCCGACATCGTCTACCATCTGGCCGCGGCGGTCGGCGTCGAGCTGGTCGTCCACGACCCGATCCGCACGATCGAGACCAACGTCTCCGGCACCAGCCGCATCCTGAAGCTCGCCGACAAGCTCGGCGGACGCCGCATCTTCGTCGCGTCCACCAGCGAAGTCTACGGCAAATCCGCATCCGTGCCGTTCCACGAGACCGACGACCTCATCATCGGCCCCTCCACGCATTCCCGCTGGAGCTATGCGTGCAGCAAGCTCATCGACGAGTTCCTGCTCATGGCGTACCACCGTTCGAAAAATCTCCCCGGCACCGTCACGCGCTTCTTCAACACCGTCGGCCCGCGCCAGACCGGGCGCTACGGCATGGTCATCCCGCGCTTCGTCTCCGCCGCGCTTCAGGGCAAACCGCTCCGCGTCTTCGGCACTGGCGAACAAACCCGCTGCTTCTGCCATGTGGCGGACACGGTCCGCGCGCTCCGGCTTCTCCCCGACTGCGAGGCGTCGTTCGGGCAGATTCTGAACATCGGCAGCACGAACCGCATCACGATCCGCCAGCTCGCGGAAACCATCATCGGCCAGCTTCACAGCACCTCGAAGATCGAGGTCGTTTCCTACGACAAGGCATACGAGCCCGGTTTCGAGGACATGCTCCACCGCGCCCCCGACTGCACGAAGATCGGGCGCATCTGCGGCTGGAAGGCCGAACTCCCCCTCGACCGCATCATCGCCGACGTCGCCGCCCAGATACGCGGAAACTGACCCTTTTCCCCCACAAAACAAGTCCTATGTCTTATTCGACTACAGGACTTATCTTTTTTCTCAGAAAGATTCCCGTCTTACACGCGGGACTCGAAGCCGATTCTCGGGTCGGCGATCACGTACAGAATGTCCGACAGCAGGATGCCGGCGAGCGTGAGGAATCCGCTGAACGCGAAGAGCGTCATCATCAGCGGGATGTCGCGGCTGCTGAGCGCGAGCATGGAAAGCGCGCCCATGCCGGGGATGTTGAAGATGTATTCGATCAGGATGCTGCCGGACACCAGCCCGGGCAGGATGCCCGCGAACAGCGTGATCATGATGATGAGGGCGTTGCGGAACGCGTGAACGTAGATGACTTCCTTTTCCGGCAGGCCCTTCGCACGCGCCGTGCGGATGTACTCCTGACGGATCACGTCGAGCATGCCCGCCCGCGTGAAGCGCGCGATCCCGGCGAACGACGCGTAACTGAGGCAGAAGACCGGCAGAACGTAGTGCATCGCCGTCACCCACATGATCTTCCACGAGCTCATCCCCTGCGTGATGTCGGGCGTGAGCCCCTTCAGCGGGAAGATCGGCGCGAGGCCGCCCACGCACAGCGTCGCCTGCAGCAGCAGCGCCACGGAAATTGCCGGCAGGGAGTACAGGAAGAACAGAAACAGCGTCGTAGTCTTGTCGAACGCCGTGTCGTGCCGGACGGCGGTCTGGATGCCGATGGGGATGGACAGGATGTAGGTGACGAGGATCGCGAAAAGATTGAGCTTGATCGTGATGGGGAGACGCTCCAGGATGAGCTCGGTCACGGGCCTCCCCTTGTCGACCGCGACGGACGCGCCGAGGTCGCCGTGGAAGGCGTCCCATATCCACAGCCCGAACCCGACGATGATCGGTTTGTCGAGGTGGAGTTTCTCCTCGATGATCTTGTTGCGCCCCAAGTCGGACTTGTCGCTCGACATGGAGCCCGCCGCGTTCTTGCCGCCGCCGTCGGCGGAGAGGAACGTGCTTTTGGATGGGTCGCCGGGCGCCAGGCGCATCAGCGCGTAGCTCGCCAGCAGGATCACGAAGAGCGTGAAGAGGCCGAGGCCGAGGCGTTTGACCAGATATGTCCAGAATTGTCCCTTCATGCGCGGGGGGCGTCCTTTCGTTGGATATGGCAGGATACATGATGTACCCTACAAATTTAAATCCGTTTCCGCCGAATGCAAATCCGCATCCCCAAAAAACGTGCAAAACATGCACTTTTCCCGTTTCCCGCTTGATTTTCGCGGTTCCGGGATGTATTTTATTGGCTCAGGACAGTAACGACACAACTCCGTACGAATCATCGCAATCATGGTTTTCATTCTGCTTGTTTCCGCGCTCTTTCTGCTTGCATTCGCTTTTCTGGACATGTCGCACGAAGTCCTCAAAAAGCAGATCCGCCGCATCAGCGCGAAGAAAATAAACGATCCGCGTCCGCAGGAACTGGATTATCCTTTTTTCCGGCTCGGCGGTTCGGGAGCCGCCCATGCGCCGTGGCAGCGCTACGGCCGACGGGAAACGCAGGTCGCCGACCGGGACGACTTTATTAAGAGGATCGCGCCGGATCTTTTCGACAAGTTCACCCTTCAGGAACGCATCCTGCGGCTGCTGTTCGGCGCAACGTTTGTCGTGCTGGCTGTGGACGTGCTCGCAGTCGCGATCCACATCATCCGGCACTGGCGCTGAGCGGAATTCCGCTCAAACCGACGCGACGAGCTGGAGTCCTTTCAGGTAGCGCCCCTCCGGGAACGAGGTCAGGACGGGATGATCCGGCCCCTGGGAAAGCCACCGTACCGTGCGGAGCGGACGATGCGCGTCCGACGCCGCCGAATCCACGATCTTCGCGAAGAGGTCATCGTCGATCGCGCCGGAACACGAGAACGTGAACAGCTGTCCGCCCGGATTCAGGAGCTTGATTGCAAGCAGATTGATGTCCTTGTAGGCGCGTGCGGCGCGTTCCCGCTGCGACACGGTCTCCGCGAACTTCGGCGGATCCAGCACGATCAGGTCGAAACTCTTCCGGGCGTCGCGGCAGCTCCGCAGGAACTGGAACACGTCCGCCTCCTTCGACCCGAACGCATCGGGGGAAAAGCCGTTCAGCGCCGCAAGCTCGCGAGCACAAGCCAGTGCGGGCTCCGAGGAATCCACGTTCAGCACATGCTTCGCGCCGCCCTTCAGCGCCGCAAGCCCGAATCCGCCCGTGTACGAGAAACAGTTCAGCACATTTTCCGCTCCGGCGGCGCACTCCGCCACCAACCGGCGGTTGTCGCGCTGGTCGAGGTAGAACCCGGTCTTGTGTCCCGCCAGATAGTCGACGCGGTACCGGATGCCGTTCTCAGTGAACTCCAGCACATCTGGCAACGGTTCCCCGGCGAGGTGGCCGGTCCGGGGCGGCAGGCCGTCCTTCGTGCGGCTGTCGACGTCCGAGCGTTCGTACACGCCCTTCGCGTAGTCCAGCAGCAATTCACCGATCAGCCCGCGGTGGCGTTCCATCCCCGCGCCCGTAATCTGGCAGACGGCGTACTCGCCGTAGACGTCGGCGATCAGCCCGGGCAAACCGTCCGATTCCGCACAGACCAGCCGGAACGCGTCCGGCAGGTTGCCGTGGAACACGGTTTTACGCAAAGCAAACGCGGAAGCAAGCCGTTTTCTAAAAAACTCCTCATCGACCGCCTCGGATTCCGTGAAATTCCAGAGTTTCACCGGGATATGCGATTCGGCGGCGTATGCCCCATGCGCGAGGAATTCGCCGCGTGCACTCCTGACCTCGACCGTTTCGCCGGGTCCGGGATTCCCCGCGACCTCGCGGATCGCGCCGGAAAAGATCCACGGATGATGCCGCAGGACGGATTTTTCGCGGCCTTCTTTCAGAATGACAGTATCCATAAGGCAACCTCGGAAAACTCAAGTCGGATTCAAAAAAGAAAGGCGGATTCGGAAGAACCCGCCCTCGGAAAAAACAGGATCAGTAACGGATCAGCATGGAACCCCACGCCAGGCCGCCGCCGAACGACGTGAACAGCACCAGGTCGCCGCGTTTGATGCGGCCCGTGCGGCATGCCTCGTCCAGCGCGATGCCGATCGAGGCGGAACTGGTGTTGCCGTAGTAACGGATGTTGCAGAACGCGCGGTCCTCGCCGATGCCGAGGCGCTTCGCCACGGCGTCAATGATGCGGAGGTTCGCCTGATGCGGGATCACCAGTGCGACCTGGTCGATCGAGATACCCGCCTGCGCCAGCACTTCCTCGCTGGACGACACCATGGCGTTCACGGCGAGCTTGAAGGTCTCGCGGCCTTCCATGTAGATGAAATGGTCGCGGTTCCAGACCGTTTCATGGCAGGCCGGAGCCTTGCTGCCGCCCGCCGGGATCCGAAGGACGTCGGTGTAGCCGCCGTCTGCATGGAGCGAACTGGCGAGGATGCTGTCCGGGGAGTCCGTGCCGTCGTTCTGAAGCAGGGCGCACCCGGCGCCATCGCCGAAGAGGATGCAGGTGTTGCGGTCGGTCCAGTCCACGATCACGGAGAGCTTGTCCGAACCGCAGACCAGCACGTTGCGGTATTTGTCCGGGAAGGAACGCATGAGGGAGAAGCCGACTTCCAGCGAGGAGACGAATCCGGCGCAGGCGGCGGAAAGGTCGAAGCAGAACGCCTGTTTGCAATGGAAATAGTTCTGCACCAGCGCGCCGGTATTCGGGAAGATGTAGTCGGGGGAAATCGTGGCGACCACGATCGCGTCGATGTCGCGTCCGTCGACTCCGGCCTGCGCCAGGGCTTTTTCCGCGGCCTTGATCGCCATGGTGGACGCGGTCTCGTCGGGTCCGGCGATGCGGCGTTCTTCGACGCCGGTGCGCGTGCGAATCCATTCGTCGTTGGTGTCGACGAGCTTTTCGATATCGGCGTTGGTCCGTATTTTTTCAGGGAGGTACGAGCCCGTCCCCGCAATGCGAATGCCCATATTGTCATCCTTTGATGCTGTTCGGCGTAGAGGAGGTTGAAAGGTCTCTTCCCCGCCCTGCGGAAAAGTACAGCCGCGAGCGGATGGAACGGAGAAACCATCCATAATATAACACGCGTTTCCGGTTTTTCAAGCTGGATTTTATCCATGCCTCGAAACAATATGCCATTCCGCCTGATTTTTCGTTTTTTTCTGTCTTTTTTAAAGGACTACCCTTGACAAATCAAACTTGAATGGTATGTTACATGTAGTGTTTACCCTCACTTCTGTCACACACTTAACTTTCAGGAGTTACACCATGAAACGTTCTTTGTTTGCCGCACTTGCGGCCAGCGCGTTCCTCGCGCTGCCCACCTTCCAGACCGCAGCTCAGACCGAGGCCGACCAGCTGAAGGACCTCAAACCCGTCAAATATGTCTTCCTGTTCATCGGCGACGGCATGTCCCTGCCCCAGCGCATGATGGCCGAGGAGTTCAGCCGTTCCACCACGGGCAAGGGCCTCACGATCAACGCCATGCCGGTGCAGGGCTACTCCAAGACCAGCTCCGCCAGTAACTTCATCACCGACTCCGCCGCCAGCGGAACCGCCATCGCCTGCGGCGAGAAGACCAACAACGGCCGCATCGGCATGGACGCCGAGGGCAAGAAGGACCTCGAATCCGTCGCCGAACTCGCAAAGAAGAACGGCCGTTCCGTCGGCATCCTCACCAGCATCACCATCAACCACGCCACCCCGGCTTCTTTCTATGCCCACAACGTGAGCCGCGACAACTACTATGATATTGGCCTCGACCTCATCAAGTCCGGCTTTGACTATTTCGGCGGCGGCGGCCTTCAGGGCAACCGCAACGGCGACAACGACATCTACAAGCTCGCCGAAAAAGAAGGCTACACGGTCGCGTACAAGGACGAAGTCCCGAAAGTCGATCTGAAGGCCGACAAGCTCTTCGTCCGCGGCCACAACGGCCAGCTCCCCTACGCCATCGACAAGCCCGCCGATGAATGGGGCCTCGCCGAATACACCCAGCAGTGCATCGACTTCCTCATGCTGAAGGAAAAACCGTTCTTCGTCATGGTCGAAGGCGGTAACATCGACCACCACGGACACAGCAACGACGCGGGCGCCAGCCTCCGCGAGACCATGGAAATGGACCGTGCCGTCTCCGTCATCATGGACTTCGCCAAGAAGCATCCGAACGACACGCTCCTCGTCGTCACCGGCGACCACGAGACCGGCGGCCTGACCCTCGGCTTCGCGAACACCCAGTACGAATCCTCCATCTACCTGCTCGGCAACCAGAAGTGCTCCAGCGACGAGTTCAAGAACAAAGTCAACCAGCTCGCCGACAAGATCCTTGGCCCCAGACGGATGGGCCCTCCCGGCAGAAGACAGGAGAATCAGGAAAACCAGGCTCCGCAGGAAGAAAAGACCATCAAGTTCGACGACATCAAGCCGCTCATCACCGAGAATTTCGGCCTGATCTTCGACAACCAGAGCTCCAACGGAAACAACGGCGCCGTTCAGGCCAACCTCAGATCCGCCGACCGCAACGCCCGCAGAAAACTGAACCTCGTCCTCTCCAAGTCCGAACAGGACCGCATCGAAGAGGCGTTCAACAGGCAGTTCCCGAACGGAAAGCGCGCCGGTTTCGGCGGCGGCGACGCCGTCGCGAACACCGTCGTGGCGATCTTCGACAACAAGTCCTCCGTCGGCTGGACCAGCGGTGCGCACACAGCTCTCCCCGTCGACACCAGCTCCTACGGCGTGAATGCCAGCGTTTTCGGCGGCATGTACGAGAACTCCGACATCGCCAAGAAGCTCAAGGCGATCATCTCCGTCCCCGTGAAATGATCTGAACTTACAGCCTCATTTTCCATGTTCGATCATTGGAAAATATCCAGACGCGACGCGGTCATGGTGGTCGTTTTCCTCCTTGCCTGCGTCGCGCTTTGGTTTCTCGACATCCTCCACACGGCCCCGCCGCCGGAGGGCGTCAAGTGCAAGGCGCGCATCCTTTCCGTCGACAACAGCAACATCTTCAAGATCGGCCTGCTGCAGAAGGGCGAACAGCATGTCCGCCTGAGGGTCCTCTCCGGACCGTTCAAAGGGCGCGAGTTCAACGGTACGAACATCATCCGCGCAAACATGGAGCTCGACAAGGTGTTCGAGCCGGGCGACATCGCACTCGCGGCCATCCCGTTCGATGCCGACGAGAATTTCACGGTCATCGCGCAGGACCACTACCGCATCGGTTACGCGCTTCTGCTCTTCGGCCTCTTCGCGCTGCTGCTGCTCGTCTTCGCGGGCATCACCGGGTTCAACGCCCTGCTCTCCTTCGTCTTCAGCTGCCTGGTCATCTGGAAGCTCGTGATCCCCCTCACGCTGAAAGGCGGAAACGTGCTTCTCATCACGTTCGCCGCAGTCACGCTCCTCAGCGCGGTCATCATCTTCCTGGTCGCGGGCATGACCCGGAAAGGCGTCACGGCATTCTTCGGCGCGATCCTCGGCGTACTCGCCAGCTGCCTTATGGCATACATCTTCACGAAGCTCTTCAAGATCAGCGGCGGCATGATGCCCTATTCCCAGACGCTGCTCTATTCCGGCTACGAATTCCTCAGCCTCCCCGACATCTACATCGGCGCGATCTTCCTCTCCAGTTCCGGGGCGGTCATGGACCTAGCCATGGACGTCTCCGCAGGCATGGTCGAAGTCCTCCAGAAACGCCCCGACATCCACCGCCGCGAGCTCATCGGCTCCGGCCTGAACATGGGCCGCAGCGTGGTCGGCACCATGACCACGACGCTCCTGCTTGCATATTCCGGCGGCTACCTCACGCTCATGATGACCTTCGCCGCGCAGGGAATCGGCCCGCTCGACTTCATCAACAATCCGTACGTCGCCTCCGAAGCGGTCAAGACGCTTGTCGGCAGTTTCGGGCTCGTCCTCGTCGCGCCGTTCACGGCGTTCGTCGGCGGATTCATCATCCCGTACAAGGCGAAAAAACAGGCTGAACCAGAAGAGAAGCCGGAAAACCAACAGGAAGAACAGACGGTTTCCTGATTGTCGTTTCCTTCGACCCTTTTTCCATTTTATTCCATTTTTCGCCACTTTTTCTTTAAAAAAAGCGGAAAACACGAAAAAAAATGCGTTTTCCGGTTGTTTTCCTCCAAAACGGCGCTATATTGTTTCCTTTACAAGGAAAAACACGCCATGCCAGACCAGAACATCCTGATATACGATTCCACGCTTCGCGACGGCGCCCAGGGAGAACACGTCTCGTTCTCGAAGGACGACAAGTTGCGTATTGCCGCGAAACTGGACGAGCTGGGCGTGGCATACATCGAAGGCGGCTGGCCCGGCTCCAATCCGCGCGATGCCGAATTCTTCCGCGACGCCGCCTCCTATACGTTCAAGTATGCGAAACTCTGCGCGTTCGGCTGCACACGCCGCAAGGAACTGACCGCGGAAAATGATCCGCAGCTGTGTGCGCTGCTCGATTCCGGCGCGCCCGTCTGCACCATCGTCGGCAAGACGCCCGCCTCGCAGGTCCGCGAGATCCTGAACGTCTCCGAGGAAGAGAACCTGGACATGATCCGCGAATCCTGCCGGTTCCTCGCCGACGCCGGACGCGAGGTCATCTTCGACGCCGAACATTTCTTCGACGCCTGGCAGGAAGACCGCGCCTACGCCGAACGCGTATTGAAGGCGGCATGCGAGGGCGGTGCTTCCGCCGTCACCATCTGCGACACCAACGGCGGCCTGCTCCCCGTCGAAATCCTCGACATCACGAAAAAGGTCCGCGTGCTCCTGCCCGAAAACATCGTCCTCGGCATCCACTGCCACAACGACTCCGGCACGGCCGTCGCGAACTCCATCGTGGCAGTGCGGAGCGGAGCCCGCCTCGTGCAGGGCACGGTCAACGGCATCGGGGAGCGCTGCGGCAACGCCAACCTCTGCACCATCATCCCGAATTTCGAACTGAAGACCGATTTCCGCTGCCTTCCGCCCGGCCATCTGGCCATGCTGAAGGATGTCAGCGATTTCGTCTGCGAGAAGGCCAACATGCGCCCCGACGCGCATGCCCCGTACGTCGGCGAAAGCGCGTTCGCGCACAAGGCCGGACTCCACGTCGACGCCATCGCGAAAAACCCCGTCACGTTCGAGCACGTCCGCCCGGAATCCGTCGGCAACCGCCGCCGCATCCTCATCTCCGAACTCTCCGGACGCCACTCGCTCACCATGAAAGCCGCCGAATTCGGCATCGACCTGCGGGATTCCCGCCTCGGCAACGCCGGACTTCAGGAACTCAAGAAACGCGAACGCGCCGGATATGAATACGAAACCGCCGAAGCGTCGTTCGTCGTGCTGATGCACAAGGTCATGAACCTGTGGCCCTCCTACTTCACGCTCGAGGGCTTCCGCGTCATCATCGAGAAACGCGGCGAAGGCGACCGCGTGGTCTCCGAAGCCACCGTCAAGCTCAGCGTCGGAGGCGTCTCCCAGCTTACCGCCGCGGAAGGCGACGGCCCGGTCAACGCCCTCGACCTCGCGCTCCGCAAGGCGCTGGAACGTTTCTACCCCGCGCTCCGCGACGTCTCCCTCATCGACTTCAAAGTCCGCATCCTGGAAAATCTGAACGGCACCGCCGCTCAGACGCGCGTCCGCATCCAGAGCCACGACTCCACCAGCGTGTGGGACACCGTCGGCGTCAGCGAAAACATCATCGAAGCCTCCTGGATCGCCCTCGCCGATTCCGTGGAATACGCCCTCTTCAAGAAACACATCGCACCCTCAAACAGCCAGGAAGGAACGGAACCATGACCCGGCGTTTTCTTTTGATTCTGTGCATCGTGCTCATCGGCACGTTCTATTTTGCGCCCCAGCCCAAGGCCGAGGCGTTCGACCCCGTCACGCTCGCCATTCTGACCCCGCTGGCCATCCAGGGCGCGAAGATCCTCGCCCCGTATGTGATCCGCGGCCTCAAGAACGTCGCCGTCGTCGGCCTGCGTTCCGCGAAGTATTTCATCAAGTTCTTCCTGGTCCCGGTCGGCCTCGTGGAGTGCATCATCATGCCGTGGCGCATATCGTCCGGGTTAAGTCACATGGGGCAAGGGTTCATAGGATTGTTCTGTTTCGTGGGCAACCTATGTCTCATACCACTTGCCATCTTTGGCGTCGGCGTTTAGCGGGGACGTGCTGAACAATGCCGACTGAAAAACGTCCGCCCGAAGGGACCGCCACAGGCCGCGCCCGCAAGAAGATGGATTCCGTCCTCCGCGAGTGGTACGGCGAAGGCAGTTCCGACGGCGAACTCATGAAGTATCTGCCGTCCTCGCAGCCCGTCGGGGATGTCCTTCAGCGCGTCATGCGAAAAAAAATGCCGTACGGCATCGCTGATTTCCGTACGATCGCGGACCGCTGGGCGGAAATCGCGGGCGCGGTCGCCTCGAAGCACACCACGCCGCTTTCCATCACCAACAAAACGCTCTTCATCGAGGTGGAACATCCCGCCTATCTGGCGTCCGTCCGCACGAAAGCCGTGCAGGCCGCCATCCTCGCCCGCGTCGCCGAGCTGATCGGCGCGGACAAATGCACCGCTCTGACCTTCACCCCCAAGGGGCGCCGCCGCACCGTCTGACACTGCCATGATCTTCTTCGACACCATCGACTCCACGACGACCTGGGCGGTCGCGCATTTCGCCGAACTCGCCGACCGCGAACTCGTCGTCGCCGCAACCCAGACTGCCGGACGCGGCCGCCTCGACCGCAAATGGATATCCCCGCGCGGCAACATCTACGCGAGTTTCGTCCAGAAAACCGTGAACAATCCTCTGCTCGGCGTCGCTGCCGGTTCGCTCGCGGTCCTCGACCTCGTGCGCGAACTCGCCCCCGCTCATAAATTCCACATCAAGTGGCCGAACGACATCTTCTGCGGCACGGCGAAGATTTCCGGCATCCTCTCCCAGTTCATCAGCCCGCGCAACGGCGCGCCCGGCGGCCTCGTGACCGGAATGGGCGTCAATCTGAACATGACGCGCGAACAGCTCGCGTCCGCCTCGCAGGAAGCCTCGTCCGTCCTCATCCTGACCGGTGCGCCGTGCGATTACGAGGCGGCGCTGCACAGATTCGAGGAGATTCTGCACGACCACGCCGCCGTACTCAAAAACGCCCCGGAAACACTGTTCGCACGCTGGAAGACCGAGAACGGGCTCCTCGGACGCCGCGTGGAATTCCTCGCCGGGGACGGATCCGTCCTCAACGGGCTTTTCCGAGACATCGCCGACGACGGATCGGTCATCCTCGATGCCGACGACGGCCGCACGCTCAAATTGAACTGCGGCGACGTGCGACTGCTGACCCGCGCTTGATTTTCGCGCGAACGCGTGTATAGTATCTGCAAAGAATCAAACATTTAACCTCAATACGGAATCCGCTCCGAAGGACCTCCTCCCATGATCGCTCAGCTCACAGGCAAAATCGTTTCCCTGAACTTCACCGAACTCATCCTCGACGTGAACGGCGTCGGATATTTCGTCTCCATCCCCATGAGCACCTACGACGTGCTGCTGAAAGCGGGCGAAGGCGGCACCGCCACTGTCCTGACCTGGCTTCAGGTCCGCGAGGATGCGCTCCAGCTCTACGGATTCGCGAAGAAGGAGGAGCTCGAGATATTCAAGCTCCTGCTCACGGTGAACGGCATCGGCGCGAAGACCGCGCTCGCCATTCTCAGCAGCATGAACATCCCCACGTTCTGCAGCGCCATCGTCAATGCCGACATCAAGGTCCTCAAGCACATCAGCGGCATCGGCCCCAGGTCCGCCGAGCGCATGATCGTCGAGCTCCGCGACAAGATCGTGAAGATGTTCCCCGAGCTCACGTTCTCCAGCCTTCCGCAGGACGTCCCGCAATCGCGCGAGATGGAGGACGCTCTCCTCGCGCTCGAACAGCTCGGATTCCAGCGTGCGAAAATTCAGAAGACCGTCGCGGACCTCGTCGCCGCCCTGCCCGAACAGGAACGCTCCAGCGAAAACATCATCCGCAAGGCTCTCCGCAAGCTCAACAGCTGAGGAGGACAAGTCCTCCACTGCAGCAGTGCCCGGCTTCGCTCGGGCACAAAGAAAGCCGCCTCAAATTCGGGGCGGTCTTTTTTTCCTCAATCGCCAGGCATACAGCTTATGTGGCAGCAAACGGCCTTTTTTCAGCAGGAAATCCGCAGGAAGGATGTGCGGGCATGGAGCTGAATATCGCTTGCGCCCGCAGGGACGAACACACAGTCGCCCTTGAAGAACTGAAGCATGGAGTCGCGGCAGAACATCGAGCCGCATCCGTCGAGGAACAGGAATATCTGGAACGATTCCGGGGTGACATGGAACGTCGCCAGTTCGCGGCGCTGTTCCGTATTCACCAGTACGCGTTCCACATGAAAGTATTGGCAGCGGCAGAGCAGTTCCGAAGCGGTCCCGCCCGAATACCGCAGCAGACGCATCGGCTGGCGCGGTTCCGGCATGGCTTCGAGATTCGCGACTGCAAGCCCTTTTTCGAGGTGAAGCGCACGTTTGTTTCCGTTACGGTCGACACGGTTGTAATCGTACAGACGGTAGGTAAGATTTGAACTCTGCTGTATCTCGGCGATCAGGCTGCCCGCGCCGATCGCGTGAACCGTGCCGGGCGGAATGAAAAAGAGGTCGTTTTTGCGGGCGGGCACGAACTGAAGGTATTTTTCCACAGTCCCGTCCTCAATCGCCTTCTGAAAGCGTTCCCGGCTGATCGTGTGGTGCAGGCCATAGGCGATCCGGGTGTCCGGTTCGGCGTCCATCACGTACCACATCTCGGTCTTGCCGTTCTGCCCGTTTTCGTGCGTGTTTGCGAACTCGTCGGACGGATGCACCTGCACGGAAAGGTCGCGCTTGGCATCGATGAGCTTCACAAGCACGGGCAAATCCGTACCGCCGTGCGCGTGCTCCCCCAGATACTCCGGATGCGCCCGCAATATCTCATCCAGCGGCATCCCGATCCATTCCCCGCTTGCGGCAATGCTCACGCCGTCCGGGTGCGTGGAGCATTCCCATGTTTCGGCGACGACATCGGACGCGACATGCTTGGCGAAGTCATCATTGAGGCGCGTGCCGCCCCAGAGGTAATCCTTCGACGCGGGATGCAGCAGAAATGGAACGGGCCGGGACAAATCGGACCTCACAGGGACGGCAGTTTGTATTTTTTCTTGTCGAGCTTGGAAATCTCCTGCCCGACCTGGACTTCGATCAGCTTCAACGCGGTGTCTGCGAAGATCGTGTGGCGGCAGCCCGCCTCGATCGTGATCACATCCCCGGCGCGGACCTTCTGTTCCATCCCGTCGACGAGCGTGCGCCCCTCGCCGCTGATGACCGTCCAGATCTCGTCGCGTTTCTCGTGGCTGTGATAGTTCATGGCTTGGCCGGACTTCAGGTCGATCTTGATCGTGAGGCTGCCCTCTTCGACGTTCAGTATCTGGAACGTGCCCCACGATTTCTCGGCAAACATGATCTGGTTCTCGAACTTGTCGACGATGGTCTTGATGCGGGCCGAACGGTCCTTGTCCGACACCAGAATCCCCTCCGGTGAGGCGGCGATCACGACGTCGCGAACGCCCATCGCCAGCACCGGCATGGACAGCTCGTTCAGGATATGCACGTTGGAGCACTGGTCGTCTATCACGGCGTTGCCGAGCGTGTTGCCGGGCATGACCTCCGTGAGCGTGTTCCAGGTGCCGATGTCGCGCCATTCACCGCTGAACCGCATCACCTGGATGTCCGGTTCCTTCTCGACCACGGCATAGTCGAAGCTGATCTTCGGCAGCGTGGTGTACTGCTGGAAGAGATCGTGATAGTCCGTGTAGGAGATCATCTCGTGCGCCTTTTTCAGCACGTATCCGATCCTGTAAGCGAAGACGCCGCCGTTCCACAGCGCGCCCTGCGCGATGTACTTTTCCGCCGTGTACATATCCGGCTTCTCCTTGAACTCGCTCACGCGGCTCAAATCCGCTTTTTCCTGCGGGATGATGTAGCCGTATTTCTCGCTCGGATGAAGCGGCTGGATGCCCATCAGCGTCAGGTTCGCCTCGCCCTTCGACGCCTGTTCCCAGAGGCGCTTCAGAAACTCGAAGTAATCGTCGTTCACGTACGGGTCGACCGGGCAGACCACAACGGCTTCATCCTCGGAAACGCCCTGCACCGTGTGCAGGTATTCCGTCGCCAGCACGATCGCGGGGAACGTGTCGCGGCGGCACGGCTCGACGGAGATGCCGACGTCGTCGCCGAGCTGATTGACGAGCGCGGACACCTGCGTTTTCGAGGTCGCGACCGTAACGGTCGAATCCGAATCCGCGGCCTTGATCTGACGGTACACGCGCTGCACCATGGATTCCGGCTGTCCGTCCGGCCCCAGGAAGAATTTAATGAACTGTTTCGACCGGACATCGTTGGAGAGCGGCCAGAGCCGTTTTCCCGATCCGCCTGAGAGAAGGATGATATTCATGGGCAGGATTATGTTGAAAGTCAGTTGGAAGTTGAAACGGGAAACTCGTTCTTCATGAACTCGGCTAGGGCATCGCGCCAGTCGGGCATCGGGGGAAGTCCGGCGAGGCGGAGCATCATCTTGTCGAGTCGGGAGTTTTTCGGACGCGGCGCGGGCCGAGGGAATTCGTCTGTCGTGCACGGGGAAACCGCCTGCGTTTTTCCTGCGAGACGGAAGATTTCCTGCGCGAACTCAAACCACGTGGCCTCGCCTTCGCAGGTGAGGTGGAATGTGCCGACGAGACCAGGTTTCGCGAGGATGTTTCGGAGCTGTCGCGCCACGGCGGTCGTCGAGGTCGGATTGCCGTGCTGGTCGGCCACGACCTTCAGCATCGGGCGCGTGCCGTCCGCGAGCGACATCATCGCGTGGACGAAACTCGGTCCGCCGTGTCCGTAGAGCCACGAGATCCGGCAGATCACATGGTTCGGGCAATGCCTGCGAACCGCTTCCTCGCCCGCGAACTTGCTCTTGCCGTAAATCGTATTGCCGCCGGTCGCCCGGTCGAACTCGTTGTACGGGCGGTCGGAATCGCCGTCAAACACATAGTCCGTGGAAATGGCGATCAGGCGCACGCCGTGCCGGTTGCAGGCGGCGGCGACGTTCGCCGTACCGAACGCGTTCAGCTTGTACGCGAATTCGATCTCGCTCTCGCACTTGTCGACCGCGGTCATGGCGGCGCAGTGGATCACGGCGTCGGGCTTATGCTGCGCAAGGAACGCATCGAACCCCGCGGTATCGGTGATGTCGGCCTCGGGCAGATCGGCGATCACGATTTCGCAGTCCTTGAACTCGTTCTGCAGCGTGCGGCCGAGCATGCCCTTCCCGCCGGTGATGAGGAGTTTCATTTGACATCCTCCCACGGTTCGATATCCGCAAACGCGGGATGCTTCTTGTCCTTTTCGGAAAGATTCCATTCGCCGGGGCTCACGCGCCAGTCAATAGCGAGATCGGGATCATTGAACATGATGCCGCGTTCGGCTGACGGCATGTAAATATTGTCGCATTTGTAGGAGAAGACAGCCTCGTCGCTGAGCACGGCGAATCCGTGTGCGAACCCGCGCGGAATGTACAGCTGACGCTTGTTCTCGGCGGAAAGCTCGACCGCGACGTGTTTGCCGTAGGTCGGCGAGCCCTTGCGGATATCGACCGCCACGTCCAGCACGGCGCCGACAATCGCTCGGACGATCTTCGCCTGCGTGTACGGCGCGGCCTGATAATGCAGCCCGCGGAGCACGCCGGCACAGGATTTGGATTCGTTGTCCTGCACCCACTTGTTCGTGATGCCGGCAGCCTCGAACGCCGCCTGATTCCAGGATTCAAAGAAGTAGCCGCGGGCATCGCCGAAGACTTTCGGCTCGACGATGAGCACGCCGGGGAGCGCGGTTTCGATGATGTTCATTCTTCGATCAACCTCAGTAAATATTGTCCATATTCGGTTTTGAGCATGTCCTGCACGCTGTCGCGCACGTCGTCCTTCGTCATCCAGCCGTTTTCGTAGGCGATCTCCTGCAGGCAGGCGATCTGGAGGCCCTGACGCGTCTCAACCGTGCGGATGAAGTTGGCGGCGTCGAGCATGCTGTCGTGCGTGCCAGTGTCGAGCCAGGCGTAGCCGCGCTTGAATATCTCCACGTGGAGCTGGCCGCGGCGGAGATATTCGTTGTTGACCGCTGTGATCTCGAGCTCGCCACGGGCGGACGGCTTGATGTGCTTCGCGATGTTCACGACGTCGTTGTCGTAGAAATACAGCCCGGTGACTGCGTAGTTCGATTTCGGCTTGGCGGGTTTCTCCTCGATGGAGATGGCTTTTCCCTCGGAATTGAACTCGACCACGCCGAAACGTTCCGGGTCGCACACGTGGTAGCCGAACACGGTCGCGCCGACCTCGCGGTCAGCTGCGTTGTGCAGGAGCTTACCGAGCTTGGCGCCGTAGAAGATGTTGTCGCCAAGGACAAGGGCCACGCGGTCATTGCCGATGAACTCCTCGCCGATCAGGAAAGCTTGGGCGAGTCCTTCCGGTTTCGGCTGGACGGCGTAACTGAAATTTACGCCGAACCGCGAGCCGTCGCCTAGCAGACGCTGGAAGCTTGCTTGGTCTTCGGGCGTAGTGATGATCAGGATATCGCGAATCCCTGCCAGCATGAGTACGCTGATCGGGTAATACACCATCGGTTTGTCGTATACCCCGAGGAGCTGCTTCGAGACGCCCCGGGTGATCGGGTGAAGACGCGTCCCAGCGCCGCCTGCTAAAACGATGCCTTTCATGTTCAATCTCCTGTTCCGAGGCGTTCCATCTTGTACGAGCCGCTGAGCACGTGCGCGCACCAGTCGTCTTTATGCTCGAGGTACCACAGCACCGTCTTGCGGATGCCGCTCTCGAACGTCTCTTGGGGCTTCCAGCCGAGCTCGCGCGCGATCTTCGACGGGTCGATGGCGTATCGCAGATCGTGTCCGGGGCGGTCCTTCACATGGACGATCTGTTCCGCGTAGGATTTGCCGTCAGAGCGCGGTCTGAGCTCGTCGAGCAACGCGCAAATGGTCTTCACGACCTCGATGTTCTTCTTCTCGTTGTGCCCGCCGATGTTGTAGGTCTCGCCGGGGACGCCTTTCGTGGCGACGAGGTAAAGCGCACGGGCGTGGTCCTCGACATACAGCCAGTCGCGGATCTGCAAGCCTTCGCCGTAAACAGGGAGCTCTTTTCCGTCCAGCGCGTGCAGGATGACCAGCGGAATGAGCTTCTCCGGGAAATGGTACGGGCCGTAGTTGTTCGAGCAGTTCGTGACCACGGTCGGGAGCCCGAATGTACGTTTCCACGCCCGGACCAGGTGGTCGCTTGACGCCTTGCTCGCGCTGTACGGCGAACTCGGTGCGTACGGCGTCGTTTCGCGGAAGAAATCCTCCGGCCCGTTCAGGTCGCCGTAGACTTCGTCGGTCGAAATATGGTGAAACTTGAACGCCGCTTTTCCGGCTTCATCCAGCCCGTGATAATACTTTCTCGCTGCCTCAAGCAGCGTGTACGTGCCGACGATATTGGTCTGGATGAACTCGCCGGGACCGTCGATCGAACGGTCCACGTGGCTTTCCGCGGCCAGGTGCATCACGTGCGTCGGCTTGAA
Source organism: uncultured bacterium (assembly GCA_902762495.1). Lineage (GTDB taxonomy): Bacteria > Verrucomicrobiota > Lentisphaeria > Victivallales > UBA1829 > UBA1732. The sequence goes on from CACWOL010000017.1 coordinate 35,351, forward strand.
CTCGGCAAACACGCGGTCCAGCTCGTCCTTGTCGCAAATATCCACTTTCTCGAACTTAAACCGGTCCGACTTCGCGATGGTCGCCAAATTCTCAAGATTCCCGGCGTACGTGAGCTTGTCCACCACGCACACGGCGTTCGGTGTGTCGTTGATGATGTGTCGGGCCACTGCAGACCCGATGAATCCGGCTCCGCCGGTCACGATGATACGATTCATGAGAAACTGATCTTTTGTATTATTAATGATTTGTTTTTGCTGTGTCAAAACAGACCTTAACATCAATATAAAACCGATCCACTTCGGAACCGGGATGTTTCGGCCAGTTTAACGGATAAAAATCGTTCCGGATTACTGTAGCATTTTTTATCCGAAAGTCAAGCAGAAACACAAAAAAAGTCGGTTTTTACGAAACGGGATCAGCGGCGACGAAGGAATGACTATTTTCGCGAATCATTTCGCGAGGGCGAGGATGACCACGCCGAGCAGGATCAGCGCAAGCGCGCACGCTTTCTTTTTGACATGGACGTCGCGGAAATACCATACGCCCGCCGTGAACGACACGATGCAGCTGCACCGGCGCACCAGCGACACGATGGATATCTTGATGTCCGGCAGGCTGACCGCGTAGAAATACAGAAAATCGGCGAGGATGAGCAGAACGCCCGTAAGCGGAATCGTCCAGCGCCAGATGAACTTGTGCTTCTGTCCGAAACATTTTGCCCGGATCAGACACCCCGCTCCGAGGATGAAGACGAGGTCGACGGAGAACCAGAACTGAACCGTACGCGGCGGAATGTGAAGCGTGTTCAGGAGGTATTTATCGTAGAGCGCGGAGGCGGCGCCGAGGAGCGTGCCGAGCAGGATCAGATGTACCTCGCGGGCGCGCCAGAACGAGATCCCTTCGAGCTTGCCGAAAACGGAAAAGAGGTAATAGCCCGTGAAGATCAGCAGCATGGCGACGCCCTGCGGAAGCGTCGGGACCTCGTGGAAGAGCAGCAGGCCGCCGAGGAAGGTCCAGACCGGGCTGCTGGCGCGGATGGGCGCGGCGATGGAGATCGGCAGGTCGCGCATGGCGTAATAGACGCAGGTCCAGCTGGAGGAAACGAGCAGGGACTTCAGGACAATCATGGCGAAATCCCGTCCGGAGCAATTCGCGTCGGCAAGGGATCCGGTCCAGAGCACGGTCGCGAGCAGATAGAACGCCGAGCCGCAGAGCGTGGCGTAAAACAGCACGTGCATGACGGAGTTTTTATTGACGGCATGCTTTTTGCAGAGGTCGTAGAAACCGAGCGCGAACGCGGAACCGAGGACAGGCAGAAGCCACGCAGGAAGAGAGGGCATGACGGATTCAGCTTTCTGTGTTCATACGGCGGAACGGCGGTCAGCCGAGGATGGACGCGATGTCCGGCGCGACCGCCTGGATGTGCTCCTTCGCGAGAACCATGACATCCTCGGGATCGGCGGAAGTAAGGGCGATCTTCGCGAGCTGTTCCGAGGCGAGCATGGAGGTCTTGCGGATGACGCCGCGGACTTCCGCCAGGGCGTTCGGGCTCATACTCAGCTCGAGCACGCCGAGACCGAGCAGGATGGGCGTGAAGCGCGGATCGGCAGCGATCTCGCCGCAGACGCAGACCGGGATGCGGTGTTTCTTCGCGGCCTCAACCGTGAGGCGGATCAGCTCCATAACGGCCGGGTGGCTGGGACGGTAGAGGTATGCGACGCGTTCGTTCAGACGGTCGACGGCGAGCGTGTACTGAACCAGGTCGTTCGAGCCGATGCTGAAGAAATCGACCTTCGCGGCGAGCGCGTCCGCGATCAGGCATGCGCTCGGGATTTCGATCATCGCGCCGATCTTGACCTTCGGATCGAACGGGACATTCTCGTTTTTCAGCTCCTCCATGATCTCGTCGCGGATGGAAAGCAGCTCTTCGATCTCGGAGAGCGAAGATACCATCGGGAACATGATCCGCAGGTCGCCTTCCGTGCCGGCGCGGAGCAGAGCGCGGAGCTGGGTGCGGATGAGCTGGGGTTTCTCGTGGCAGAGACGGATCGCGCGGAGCCCGAGGAACGGGTTCGGTTCGCGCGTGGCGGACACCGAGGCGAAATCGAGCTTGTCGCCGCCGAGGTCGACGGTGCGGATGGTCACGGCGCGGCCGCGCATAGCACGCAGAAGCTTTGCGTAGATCTGGTACTGCGTTTCCTCGTCGGGCGCGACCGGGGTGTTCATGAAGAGGTACTCCGTGCGGAAAAGCCCGATGCCCTCCGCGCCGCAGCGGGAGACCTCTTCCAGGTCGTCCGCGCCTTCAATATTCGCGCAGAGTTTCACGCGGTAACCGTCGGTCGTTTCCGCAGCGCGCGAGCTTTCCTTCTGCAGGATGCTGTAAAGCTCGTCCTTGCGGCTGATCTTCTCGCGGTAGAACGCCAGCGTTTCGCGGCTGGGATTGCGGATGACCATGCCGAGGAAGCCGTCCACGATCACCTCGTCGCCGTTGGCGAACTTGCCCGCGATATTCCGCATGCCGACGACCGCCGGAATGCGCAGGGAACGCGCGAGGATGGAGGTGTGGCAGGTCTTGCTGCCGGTCTCGATCGCGAATCCGAGGATGTTCTTGCGGTCGAGCATGGCGGTGTCGGACGGGGTCAGGTCGTGCGCGATGACGACGGTGTTTTCCGGGAGATTGTCGAGCGAGGGGCCGCCGTCCTTGTCGCCGTTCAGGTTGCGGAGGATGCGGTTCGCGATGTCGCGGATGTCGCCGGCGCGTTCGTTCAGGTAGGTGTCGTTCGTTCCGGCGATGGCGTCGAGGTATTTCTGGATGGTGAGCAGGAAGGACGACTGCGCGTTGCAGAGGCCGTTTTTGATGCGGGAGATGACTTCCTTGTGAATGAGCTTGTCCCCCACGATAAGCAGATGCGCGTCGAATATCTTCGCGTCGCGCTTTTCGATCGTCTTCTGCATCCGGTCCTGAATGGTCTTGATCTCGGACTTGGTCTTTTCGATGGCGGACAGAAAGCGCGCCACCTCGGCGTCGACTTCGGACGCCGCGATCGGGATCGGGTCGATCTCGTGAAAGTCGGTATGAGCCGCGCCGAACACCAGCACGCGTCCGCGGCAGATGCCGGGGGACGCGGGGAATCCGTGGAAGAGGACTTCCTTCTTTTCAACAGGGGCCGCGGCGGCGCCCGGGAGAGGATCTGCGGAGGCGGGGTCGATCATTCGTCGAAGCCTCCTTCGATGAGCGCGGAAAGGATCTCCATGGCTTTGTCCGCGTCGCGTCCGTTGATCTCAAGACGGATATTTGTTCCCTTCGGCGCGGAGAGCATGAGCATGGACATGACGCTTTTCCCGTCCGCCACATGCCCGGAATCAAGATTCGTGACAGAGATTTCGGACTCGAAATCCGCCGCGGCCTGCACGAAAACGGACGCAGGCCGTGCATGAATCCCGAGGGAATTGACGACGACAAAATCTTTCACGAGGTTCTTCGGATCCATATCTTCGGTTTGACCTTTCCGACAATAAAACAAGTCAAGTACATTAATATACACCTGTTTTGCCGTTCATTCAAATCCGGCGCGAAAAAAAGATAAAAAACAATTGAAAATAATATCTCCTCTGAAAATAATATCTCCTCAAGCCGGCATCCAACCGACAAACATATCCCCGCCTCCCCTGCCTCATTACTTCAGGAACTACACAAAAAAAAGCCGATCTTTCACGTTTCCGGCTTGCTTTTCCTGTCGAACGGATTATATTAGACAAATATGCGCATATCCGTATTTTGGACATGCGGCATCCGTGCACACAAAACAACAACACGAAACGCAACCCAACATACCAACACAAAACCAAAATCGAAAGGTCACACAACATGAAAAAACTCCTGATGTCCCTGATGTGCCTCGCGATCGGCGCGTCCGTCTTCGGCGCCGACCTCTACATCTCCCAGGCAAACGGCAAGAAGAAAGGCCCCGGCACGAAGGAAGAGCCCTTCAAGGCGCTCCTCGACGCGGTCAAGGCCGCCCAGCCCGGCGACACCATCTACATGGCCGCCGGCAACTACTCCGGCGCGCTCGGAGCCAGCGAGATCATCATCGACAAGCCCGTCACCATCAAGGGCGGCTACTCCGACGACTTCGCCACCCGCGACCTCGCCAAGTTCACCACCAAGATCCAGCCCCCGAACGACAAGAACGATTCCAAGGGCCTCGGCGTGATCTCCCTCAAGCTCCCGAACGGCAAGGGCCCCGACATGGTCCTCGACGGCATCGTCATCGACCAGTCCTTCATGAACAGCTATCACGACACCAAGGGCAAACCCGAAGGCGTCGAGACCGGCATGTGGCTCGAACCCCCGGCCAAGGGCTCCAAGGACAAATTCGCCTCCGCGAAGTCCTACTCCATCTACAGCGAGACCCAGGGCCGTTTCGAAGGCAACATCATCATTAAGAACTGCGTCTTCTCCAACAGCGGCAACTACGGCATCAACATCAACCTCTACAAGGGCAAAGTCACCGTCGAGAACAACCTCTTCGTCGCCTGCCGCATGATCTCCTGCAACGTCCTCTGCTCCAGCTCCCAGAATGGCGACGTGACCTGCGAATTCGCGAATAACACCGTCCTCTTCTCCTGGAGCCGCACCGACGACTTCGGCGACATGGGCTACGGCTACCGCTGCAACTCCAAGGTCAACTCCAACGTCCACCACAACATCTTCGGTCTCAGCGTCTTCGCAGGCGTCGACAACGCCATGGGCGATCCCAAGACCAAGAAAGTCTCCATCGACAACAACGTCTTCTTCCTCAACAAGCAGGCCGACGTCACCGTCGTGAAGAGCCCCAGCATCCTCAAGCTCCGCGTCGATTCCGACGAGTTCGAAGACATGGTCGACTTCCCCGGCATGGAAAGCGTCGAGGACAACGTCTCCCTCAAGGATCCCGCCGCGTTCAAGGGCGCCATCGACGAGGCCTACCTCAACGCCTTCCTCAACGCCTCCTACACCGAGACCACCGATTTCGATGAAAACTCCCCCGCCAACCAGCTCCGCGCCGCACTCGGCATGAACAAGGTCGGCAAGATCGAGACCAAGGTCTCCATGTACGGCAACCGTTACCCGCTGGAAAAGACCTTCAAGCTCTTCGGAGCCTATAAGGACTTCGGCGCGCAGGCCGTCAAGTAATCTGACGCCTCACGCCAGATTCGATTGTTTCGATTGCGGGCCCGGATCCCTTCCGGGCCCGCTTTTTGTCGCTCATCTTTCCGGTCGTTTCACTCTTCATAAGTTTACAGTTTTTTTTTTCAGAATCCCTTGATATTTTCCTGCTTTGCAGTATAGTAATCCATGTAATCATATTCCATTTGTTTGATTTGAGGTTAATCCCGCCATGGACGACATCAATCTCGCGATCTGGACGAGCTACGAAAAGATCAGGATTTTCTACGAAAAGCATCCCGGTCTTTACAAGCTCAGAATCGCCCTGCTCCTCCTGTTCACCGTCCTGTTCCTCCTCATCCTCACCGGCGTTTTCATCCTGCTCCTGTTCGTTCCCGCCGGGCTGAAAAAATGGGTCTTTTTCATCATCATGATCGGCGGCGCCCTCGGCATGTTGCATGACATGGTCAGCAACAAACCGTGGAAGGACCTGTTTTACCTGGAGCCGGGAAAATACCGCGCGCTGTACGATGACGTCGGGGAAATATGCCGCGAACTGCGCACGCGGCGCATCGACGGGATTTATCTCGGCATGACGGAGTCGCTGGCGCTCGTTTCCCATGTGCCGTTTCTGCCGTTTCTGAGGCGGGACATCCTGATCGTCGGCTACCCGACGTTCTGTTCCGTGGACGAGAAGGCGCTGCGCGTGCTGATCACGCACGAGCTCGGCCACCTCGCCGCCGCCCATCCCGAGGGCGACATGGCACGGAATTTCATCGAATGGATCTGGTCGATCTGCGTCTTTTCTCCCCTGTACAGATTCCTCATTTTTCTGAAGGTCATGCCGCCTCTGCCGGTCCTCTTCTTCCCGATGGAGATCGAGCAGGAAAAGGCCGCCGATGAATACTGCCGCAGGACGTTCGCCTACCGGGATTTCACGGACGCTTTCACGCAGATGGTCGTCAGGGATCAGCTGGAAGATGCGGAGGTCCTGCTCAGGAAACTCTCCGGGACCGAGCCGGGCGACGATCTCGCCGCGATCATCCGCGCGTCCCGGCGCGAACTGCCGGACGAAGGCAAGGTCCGGCGCGAGCTCGGACATCTGCTCAAATCGGCGAATCCGGTCAATATTCCGCATCCGCCCTTCCGCGAACGCGTCGGCACGGCCGACGTCGAAGCGCTTCTGTCCTGCCTGAAACGCACCCCGGATGCCGTGGAACACTATCTGCTCGCCTGCGCCGATTTCGAACGGGATTTCAACGCGTATCTGGAGGAAAACGGTCTGCGCGACTTCCTGACGAACTACAGAAAGAGCCTCGAAGAGCTGCGCGAAAAACTCGATGCTCTGGATATGTCGTCCGACGATCCGGACACGTTCACGGATGCCCTGCACCCGGCACGCTTGCTCGACCGGATGGATGTTTTCAATGCCTGCCTCGACATCCTCCGCGAACGTTTCCCCGATTCCCTTTCCGCGCAGGCGACGGTCCTCTCGGCGCAAATGGACCGGGCCGACGACGATCAGGAACTCGACGAAGCCGCCGGAAAACTCGAACAGCTCGTTTCGAAAAACTCCATGCTCGCGCTTCAGTTCGCCGACACGCTCGTAAAATACCGGCTCCGGCAGGGCGACCTCGCAAAAGTAAAAGAGATTCTCGTGCTGGCGAACAAGGCGACGAACGGGATGCGCGGCGCGTTCAATGCGAAACTCTCGATGGACGATCTCCTGCTCACGAGCGACATCCCGGACCATTACATCTCCGATATCGGAGACGCCCTCTTCGACCCGTCCCTGGGCGTGAAAAAGTTCTATCTCGTGTCGCGCCGCTACGACCGGTCCGTCGCGCTGGGGTCGCTGTTCCTCTACCTCGTCCGCAAACAGAACATCCACAGTTTTTTCTCCGGCTTCTCGAACAGGGAACTCGCGGACAGATGCACAATCGCGCTTGCGAATTACAACATTGAAGCACGCATCGCCACGAAAAAGGACATCCGGATCCTTGAGGCGAAAGGCATCCCCGCGCACGTACCGGAAATGAGCGAGGAGCACGCCCGCGCGATCGCGGAGAAGAAAAAGAAATGAACTTGCAATTCGAATAAGGAGAAACAACTATGCTTGTCGACATCATTCTTACTGTTCTCTTGCTGATCCTGCCGACCGTTTTGTGGATCGTGCCGAAAACCCGCCGCAATAACGACAACTGGCTCATCGCGCTGAAGACCGCCCCGCTGGGGATCATTGCCCTTTACTGGAGCGACGAACTGCTGTCAAAGATCGTACGGGACATCAGCGAACGGCAGGAAAGGGACATTGAGATCTCGATCTGGATTGTTCTTGCCGTTCCGCTGATTGCGGCCTTTCTGGTCATCATACCGGGCGGACTCTTCATCAAACGGAAATTCGGCACGGAGAAAAAATACAATCCCGGTCTGTCCATCCTGCTGTTCTTTCTCTTACTGCCGCCCGTATTCATTGCTGATATGATCTTGTCGTTTGCCTGCAGTTTCGCGGATTCCGATCACAAGGGGGATTGGCGGACCGCCTGGCTCCCGCGGGAAGGGAACACCGGGATCGCGTTTCAGGAGCAGCCCATCCACCCGGTTCTGGCAGAGTACAACTACCGGATTCGTTTCTCGCGTGACGGGGAGAAGACGTACCGGTATCTTTTGACGAACACCGGAGGACGCACGCTTTTCAATGTCTACCGCCTGAAAGACGGACGGCTGCTGTTCCGCGACAAAGACTGGGACTACCTCGTGGATGCGCGCGGACCGGAATGCCGGGTGCTCAGGCTGGAGCCGCTCGAGGACAGACTGTATGCCGCGCAGGTTCCGAACGTGGAAATCGATACCTGGTCAGGACCGTTTCGGAAAAATGACGAAATCGTGATGGAAATGGGCGACCAGACTGTCCCCGCGGAGGATGTCACCGGCATCCTCGACGGCATGACCTATTACGGCTGCATTGAGGACCGTTTTTATCCGGCGGAGAAAAAACCGGAACAGAAAATCGAAAAAGTTTTTTGAGCGGAAGAAGACCGAAGGGACGCTCTATTATTGATCCGGCCCGGTTCCGCGTCTCGCAATAAAGGATACCTTTTTCACAATACTTTGTCATTCATACCATGAAGTGACAAAGGACCGCTTTTCGCTTTTTTTGCCGTTCGCATCCCGCGGGCAGTCGATTTCCTGATCCGACCATCTTTTCATGGTCCGGAAGATCAGGAGCAGTTTGGATTCCGGCGAAAAACACAGGTAGGTGCAATAATAATCCGGGTCGTCGCGGGTGACGAAATACCGGCAGTCCGCGCCCGGCGGCGTTCCTGCGAGCTCCTGATAGACCTTGTCGATCTCCCCCGTGGAATCGTACACCTGGTTCCACCTTTTGTCGGTTTCCAGTTCGGGCGAGTCAAAAGGGACGAACTTGAAGTTCGGCGCGTTCATGTACTCAATGTTGGAAACGACGTCCGCATCCGTCCGCACGAGCACATACGCCGTGCTGCTCCGGAAAAGATTATCGTCCATGGGCCCGAGTTTGCGCACGACCACTTCATATTGATCCCCCGCCACGTATTTGACGAAATCGGGCACGGAACCGGTCCGTTCGGGAATCAATGCAAAGAAAACAAATAGGGCCACAGCAAACAAGCTGACCGCGATGAACGGGATACTGAGGGCAAAGAAAAGTTTGTCGAAGCCGTGTTTCACCACATATCGTTTCGGCACGGTTGACGAAGCCTGCGAGTTCGGCGCGGCAGTCTGATCTGTCTTTTTTTCAGATTCGTTTTCCATCGTTTTCAGCCCATTCATGGTGTTGCGGACGAACCGGAATCCGCTGTTTCGTTTTTTGTGCTGAAATTGAACAGCGGGAACACCGGGAGAAATCCGTTTTCATTGAAGTTCAGCAGCCCGATCTGAACGCCGGAACGGCATGAATTGAACAGCCCGAGCTGGACCACGGATTGCGGATCGTCTTCTTCCGTCCGGTCCGGCGCATAGGAATAATTGAGCAGGGAACAGTAAACGCCCTGCTGCTGTCTCCGGCAAATTCCCAGGAGGGAAAACGAAACGCCGTTGCTTCTGATCGGCGCGCCGAGGAGCGAAAACGAAACGCCGTTGCATTCCAATGGCGCGCCAAAGAGCGAAAACGAAACGCCGTTCTGCCGTACAAGATTCACGCTGAATGGGAAATCTTCTGTTCCGGCGCCGATCAGGGAAATGCCCGAAACAAAGGTCTTCGGACGGCTCACAGCGCCGAGGAACAGTCCGTTCGTCTGATGGAGTCGGGGCGACACGAGAAAACAATGAATGCCGTTGACCTGCGTGATCTCGCACATGGGATCGCCGTCTATGTCTTCGATCAGGGACGCCGGTGCGAAATTGAGGTAGACGCCGTTCACGTCATACGTCGGAAAAAGGAAACAGTCGAAACAGCTCGCATTGAACGGCAGATAAGCGCCGGGCGAGAAGGAATCCGCATCGATCAGGACCGTCCGCCCCTTCGGCTTGAGCACGGAATCCGTTTCCCCGGCCTGACTGGTCTGCTCTGATACATTATCCTGTTCCCCATCCGCCTCAGTCTGAACAAAACGGCACGCGGAAACAATGAGCGAAACAAGCAAAACTAGGCAAAATCGCCCTGTCTTACCAATCATTCGTCTCGTTTTCACGTTCGACATGAGTTCAGGCCCTTTCGTGTATTGCTGATGGAGAGTTTGGGGTATCACAACTTTATTATACCACACTTTTCAGAAAAAACAAGACCTTTTTCATAAAAAAACAAATAAAATCCATATTTTTCCTTAAATAGCAATAGAGCACAAGAAACTAATCAAAAAAAAGGAGCGTAACGGTTAAGTTAAGCTCCTGGAAAAGAAATCCGGCATCGAACTACTCTCCCACAGTCAAATATGCAGTACCATCGTCGCTGGGCCCCTTATCGATCGTGTTCGGGATGGGAACGTGAGAAAAAAAGGATTAAAGATGCTAGGTTTATGTCGGTTGAGTTGTGTCGGAACGACAAGCAAATAGTAAATTGGGAAATTGCGATTTTGTATTGAAAACGCAGCTTGGTGTTTTTTTCGTTCCCATGTCCTGGCAGACATTGGAAGGAAAAAAAGGTGGTCAAGCCTCACGACCGGTTAGTAATGCTAAGCTGAAGGCATTGCTGCCCTTACACGTGCATCCTATCAAACTTGTGGTCTTCAAGTGGTCTTCAGGGATCAAAGATCCAGGGACATCTCATCTTCAAGGGGGCTTGGCGCTTAGATGCTTTCAGCGCTTATCCTTTCCCGACGTAGCTACCCAGCGCTGCCTCTTTAGAGACAACTGGAATACCAGAGGTCAGTCATTCCCGGTCCTCTCGTACTAAGGAATGATCTTGTCAAATGTCCTGCGCCCGCAGTGGATAAGGACCAAACTGTCTTGCGACGTTTTGAACCCAGCTCGCGTACCTCTTTAACCGGCGAACAGCCGGACCCTTGGGACCTTCTACAGCCCCAGGATGAGATGAGCCGACATCGAGGTGCCAAACAGCGCCGTCGCTATGGACGCTTGGGCGCTATCAGCCTGTTATCCCCGGAGTACCTTTTGTCCGTTGAGCAACGACGATTCCACGTTCCATCGCTGGATCACTAGGACCTGCTTTCGCATCTGCTCGACTTGTAAGTCTCGCAGTCAAGCACATTTATGCCCTTACGCTCTAAGCACGATTGCCAACCGTGCTGAATGTACCTTCGTGCTCCTCCGTTACAATTTTGGAGGAAACCGCCCCAGTCAAACTGACCCTCTGACACGGTCCCTTACCCGGATAGACGGGAGAAGGTTAGAGATTCAAACAACCAAGGGTGGTATTTCACTGAAGACTCCACCGGGGCTGGCGCCGCGGCTTCGAAGTCTCCCACCTATGCTACACATGATTGCCCGAATACCAATATCAGATTACAGTAAAGGTTCACAGGGTCTTTCCGTCCTACTGCAGGTATCCGGCATTTTCACCGGAATTACAAATTCGCCGAGCTCCACTTCGAGACAGTGCCGCGATCGTTACACGATTCGTGCAGGTCGGAACTTGCCCGACAAGGAATTTCGCTACCTTAGGACCGTTATAGTTACGGCCGACATTCACCCGGCCTTCATATCACTGCTTCGCTTGCGCTAACAGATCCATTTGAGCTTTGGGCATTGGTCACGTGTCACACCCTATACATCCTCTTGCGAGTTGGCAGAGTGCTGTGTTTTTGTTAAACAGTCGCCGCGGCCTCTTTGTTGCAACCTCTTACGAGGCACCCCTTCTTCCGAAGTTACGGGGTCAATTTGCCGAGTTCCTTAAAGTGGTTTCACTCGCGCACCTCAGGCTTCTCGCCTTGACTACCTGTGTCGGTTTGCGGTACGGACACCCTGTTACTAAGTTTAGGAACTTTTCTCGTCAGCAAAGCATTTGCGCAACGGCTTCATCCGAAGACTCCACCGCGCATCGGCTTTCAGGCACATGAGCAGTCATTTAACCCTGCTCGCCCTACGGCTTTGGATTGGCATATAGCCAACTGCACATAGCATACTGCGTCATTCCATCACATAACAAGGCGGTACTGGAATATTAACCAGTTGTCCATCGACTACGCCTTTCGGCCTCGCCTTAGGCCCGACTAACCCTGAGCGGACGAACCTGGCCCAGGAAACCTTAGTCTATCGGTGACCGGAATTCTCATCCGGTTTTTCGCTACTCATGCTTGCATGGTCACTTGTATGAAGTCCACCTCATCTTACGATTCGGCTTCGATCCTCATACAACGCTCTTCTACCATAATATCGAAAAGATATTATTCGCGGCTTCGGTTTCAAGCTTAGTCCCGATTATCTTCGGCGCGGAATCACTCGATCAGTGCGCTATTACGCGATCTTTAAATGATGGCTGCCTCTGAGCCAACATCCTGACTGTTTACGCAACTCCACATCCTTCGATCCACTTAGCTTGAATTAGGGACCTTAGCCGGCGATCTGGGCTGTTGCCCTCTCGACTACGAAGCTTATCCCCCGCAGTCTGACTCCTGTGATAGGCGTGTCCGGTATTTGGAGTTTGACAGTTGTTGGTATCCAGGTAAAGGACCCTCGAACAATCAGAGCTCTACCCCCGGCACGTAGTTATGCACAAGGCTATCCCTCAAGATATTTCGAAGAGAACCAGCTATCACTGAGTTTGATTGGTCTTTCGCTCCTATCCACACCTCATCCGAACATTTTTCAACATGAACCGGTTCGGTCCTCCACTTCGTGTTACCGAAGATTCAACCTGGACATGGATAGATCACTCAGCTTCGGGTCTACTTCCAGCAACTTAGCGCGCTGTTCACACTCGCTTTCGCTTCGGCTTCGCCTACTGGCTTAACCTCGCTGCTGAACGTAAGTCGCAAGCTCATTATGCAAAAGGCATGCGGTCACACCTTGCGGCGCTCCCACACTTTGTAAGCACTGGATTTCAGGTACTTTTAACTCCCTTCATAAGGGTGCTTTTTCACCTTTCCCTCGCGGTACTTGTTCACTATCGGTCATTGACTAGTATTTAGGCTTGGAGAGTGGTCTCCCCGGATTCAGGCGTCGTTTCACGTGTGACGTCCTACTTGGGATACCCCTGGACTCGCTTCGGTTTTCGCTTACAGGATTTTCACCTTCTATGATCGGACTTTCCAGACCGTTCAGCTAACTCCCGCTCGTCGTATTAGGGTCCCGCAACCCCAGCCGGTAAACCGACTGGTTTAGCCTCTTCCGCTTTCGTTCGCCACTACTTACGGAATCTCGATTGATTTCTTCTCCTTCAGGTACTGAGATGTTTCACTTCCCTGAGTATCGCTCCTGAAACCTATGGATTCAGTTTCAGGTGACAGAGCATTACCTCTGCCGGATTGCTCCATTCGGAAATCCGCGGATCAAAGCTTGTTTGCAGCTACCCGCGGCTTATCGCAGCTTATCACGTCCTTCATCGCCTGTCAATGCCAAGGCATCCATCTAGTGCTCTTAGTAGCTTGACCACCAAAATTCACTGTTTGTGTTTGCTTGTCTCTACGCATTGCATCCCGATGCTTTCACATCGGGCGAATTTGTTTTGCCTGCCATATAAAATGGCTTTCCCTACATCTAACTAACATCTTTAATGTCAATGAACACCGCGGAACTTGCCCGCTGTATCGCTTCCGAATCCGAAGATCCGGTAAAACGCTTTTCCAGATTCGCGAAAATGGTGGGCGTACTTGGAGTTGAACCAAGGACCTCGTCCTTATCAGGGACGCGCTCTAACCAACTGAGCTACACGCCCATCTCGGTTTTGGTGGAGCCTAAGGGACTCGAACCCTCGACATCCTGCTTGCAAAGCAGACACTCTAGCCAACTGAGTTAAGGCCCCTTGGTCTTCCGGACTCCTCACTTCTCAGTGATTCGCCCCGATTCCGTGAATCGTTCACGTCTTGCAATGAACACCATGACGGCGTCCTTCAAAAAATGCTGAATAGTACGGTGAACCCTTGCATCCGTTACCGGATGCCACTCCCACTTCTCCGTGGGCTTTACTCTCGACAGGCTAAACCGTGATTTGGTTGATTCGGTTTCCTGTCTGCTCCTTAGAAAGGAGGTGATCCAGCCGCTGGTTCCCCAACGGCTACCTTGTTACGACTTCATCCCAGTCATTAACCACACCTTAGATGCCTCCGTCCTTTGCAGGTTCGGTCAGCAGCTTCGGGTGCAATCAACTCCCATGATGTGACGGGCGGTGTGTACAAGGCCCGGGAACGTATTCAAGGCGTCGTGGCTGATACGCCTTTACTAGCGATTCCGGCTTCATGCAGGCGAGTTGCAGCCTGCAATCCGAACTAGGGCTGTTTTTACGGATCTGCTCCATCTCGCGATTTCGCTTCCCTCTGTAGCAGCCATTGTAGCACGTGTGCAGCCCTGGATATAAAGGCCATACGGACTTGACATCATCCACTCCTTCCTCCCGCTTAACACGGGCAGTATCAGTAGAGTGCCCAGCTTTACCTGCTGGCAACTACTAACGTGGGTTGCGCTCGTTGCCGGACTTAACCGAACACCTCACGGCACGAGCTGACGACAGCCATGCAGCACCTGTGAAAAGGCCCTTGCGGGACCCGGTATTTCTACCGGTAGCCTCTCCATGTCAAATCCAGGTAAGGTTCTTCGCGTTGCCTCGAATTAAGCCACATGCTCCACCGCTTGTGCGGGCCCCCGTCAATTCCTTTGAGTTTTAGCCTTGCGGCCGTAGTTCCCAGGCGGTCAACTTATCGCGTTTGCTTCGACACGAAAAGGAGTAAACTACTTCTCACATCAAGTTGACAACGTTTAGGGTATGGACTACCAGGGTATCTAATCCTGTTTGATCCCCATACTTTCGTCCCTGAGTGTCAGTTATCGTCCAGAGATCTGCCTTCGCTTTCGGTGTTCTTCCAGATATCTACGCATTCCACCGCTACACCTGGAATTCCAATCTCCTCTCCGATACTCCAGTCAGACAGTTTTCAACGCAGTTCCAGAGTTGAGCTCTGGGATTTCACGTCAAACTTATCCAACCACCTGCGGACCCTTTACGCCCAATAAATCCGAACAACGCTCGCCACCTACGTATTACCGCGGCTGCTGGCACGTAGTTAGCCGTGGCTTCCTCCAGAGGTACCGTCATGTTTCGTCCCTCTTGACAGCGGTTTACAATCCGAAGACCTTCATCCCGCACGCGGCATTGCTGGGTCAGACTTTCGTCCATTGCCCAAAATTCTCGACTGCAGCCTCCCGTAGGAGTCTGGGCAGTATCTCAGTCCCAATGTGGCTGATCGTCCTCTCAGACCAGCTACCCATCATCGCCTTGGTGGGCCGTTACCTCACCAACTAGCTAATGGGACGCGAACCCCTCTTCAAGCGCATTGCTGCTTTGATCATCAGATCATGCGATCCAATGATGTTATTCGGTATTATCTCCCGTTTCCAGAAGCTATCCCCAACTCGAAGGCAGGTTGTTCACGTGTTCCTCACCCTTGCGCCACTGGAGCATTGCTGCTCCCGTTCGACTTGCATGCCTAATCCATGCCGCCAGCGTTCGTTCTGAGCCAGGATCAAACTCTCCAATCAAAAAATCTAACAGCCTTCCGGCTGCTGTTTTCTTAACGGAAAGAGTGACTCTTTCTATTGTGTTACTACGGTTGTTTTATGCTTCCATAAAAGAAGCAAGTCTCAAACCATTGACTCGGGCTCATCGCACTATTCAACACTTTTCAAAGAACACCCCCAGAACAAAGCGCACAATGCCCTGTCACCGTTCCCTTCCATGCCTTAAAGACATAAAAGCTCCCGGCGAAATTCATCGCTCTCTGTATCGGGATGGTCAGCGCCGGATTCTTCCGTGGAATCCTCCGGCCGCATCCGCCCACTTCCAAAACCGCACCCCAAAGGATGCCGTTCCGAACGGACGGCGCATTTAATATAGCATCGATTTTGTGTTTGTCAATGCTCTTTTCAAAAATTTCCGGAAAAAATTCCCCGGACACCTTTGAGAAGAACACTTCCTCGACGCCTCGATTCACCGTCCACTCATGGGCTCGTTCTCAATGATCACTCCCGACCAACTCAAAGTCGCCTCCGAATCAAGCGGGTGATATATACTATAGCACACTTTTCAACTTTGTCAAACGCTTTTCCGAAGAATTTTCAAATTTTCTTCGGTCCAGCCCAGACGCCGCATGCGCAGATTCGTTCGCTTCTTTATCGCTTTTGAGGAGAACACCGGCTCCAAATCGAACCGATATCATATAAAATACACCCGAAATCCCATCTTGTCAAGCCCAAATCAAAAGAAATCCTGAAAAAAGTCCGCCA